>JBNKUQ010000195.1:0-503 GCA_050298695.1 Cellvibrionaceae bacterium | reverse complement strand
ATATGATATTGCCCCGGTCTGATGTGTTCGCATCAGGCTGGGTCTGCATTCCCACGCAGAGCGTGGGAACGAGGTGCTGGCCAGGTCCGTTTTACACCTTCGATTAAGTGCGGCGACCAGATTCTATGACGCGATTATTTCGCCACCCGGCCGAAGCCGGACCGGGGATTGAACCCGGACCCCTTGCGGGACCTTGCAAGCAAGGTGCGTTTTCCAAGTAGCGCCATCGGCATTCGCCGCGAAACCGTTTTCATTTACTCTTGGCTATACCTCGTTCCCACGCTCCGCGTGGGAACGCATACCTGAGCGATATGATATTGCCCCGGTCTGATGTGTTCGCATCAGGCTGGGTCTGCATTCCCACGCAGAGCGTGGGAACGAGGTGCCTCAGCTTGAGTAGTAAATAGGTGGGCGACAAGGAGTGGTGAAACATCGTGCTCTACCAGACTGAGCTACACCTCCGTCGTAGTGGAGGTGGCGGGATTCGAACCCGCGACCACGTC
>JBNKUQ010000194.1:0-504 GCA_050298695.1 Cellvibrionaceae bacterium | reverse complement strand
GGCCCGGGAAGGAAAAAAAGGGTGGGCCGAGTCCAGATGAATAGTACAATTTTGGATTTATTTAAATTAATTCAAACGGGTTCAAACTCATTTGATCAAAATGGGGGAATTACCAGGCTTCAAAAATTCCAATAAAAATATGGATAGAAAGAGCTTGAGATAAGGAACCACTTTCCGTATAGAAATTTCTCCAGATTCAAAATACAATTTTTACAAAAAATTCAAGGAACTTCTATGAGTTGAAATTCACTAGAAATTCACAGGAAAATCTTGAAACTTTGGATTTGGATGAAATTTGCAAACAAGCTCCCGGTTACACCTTATTGCATGGAAAAATAGATTTTTTCCAAAGGAGGATCAGAATTTTGAATTCCCTTCAAAAAAGAAATTCGGATTGATTTCTCGATAGATTGAAATCTAAACTTTGTTTTTGAATTCCGCCTTTTGATTTAGCCTTGTAACAGCCCCTATTTATTTATTAATGACTCGAATTAGAGTTTCTGT
>JBNKUQ010000193.1:0-505 GCA_050298695.1 Cellvibrionaceae bacterium | reverse complement strand
CCTAAGTGACCAGCTATTTTGAGTATGAATTTCACTAAGTCAAACTTCCAATTTTTGAATACAAGTGAGTCAATCAAAATTTATATTCAAGTATATCCAGTAAGCATGGGATTTTATAGAATTTATCAGATTTTTTTCAGGAAGGTTGGATCCCTTTAAAATTCATGGAATATTGAAATTTGGATTTATCCCAGAATTTATAACATGCAATCCATTAGGATTTTAAACTTGATACAAAAAGTGAAGTTTCTCTTTGTGTTCCAATATGGTTACCTCCAAAATTTGGTGAATTTTGGACATCAAGAAGGTCACATATTTGAATTACAAAATTTATGTTGATTTCAAAATTTTAGAAAAAGATAAAAATCAGCAAAAAATATGTAAAAAAACTAGATCAAATTCTAAGGTTACTTGTGAAGAAATTTTTATAAAGCCCGGTCGTTTGTGTTGGTAAAATTTAAATTTTGTCAAATCTGTTTAAATTTATTCAAGCGTGTTCCGCTGA
>JBNKUQ010000192.1:0-512 GCA_050298695.1 Cellvibrionaceae bacterium | reverse complement strand
CTTCAAGGTATTCTTGATAAGAAAGATCTTCCTTGGTATTCAAATTTTCCATGGGTATTTGCTCTTCAGGCACACGCAAACATTTCTTCAATTGAGAGATATGGAACACGCCATGCACATCAGACAACTGTGGCGGCAACTCTAATTGGTAAGCTACTTCACCTCTCTTCTCCAAAATCTTGAATGGTCCAATGAATCTCGGTGCGAGCTTGCATCGTACCTTGAAACGATGCAAACCTCTTATAGGGGACACCTTGAGGTAAACAAAATCTCCAACTTCAAAGCTTAACTCTCTTCTCCTATGATCGACATAGCTCTTCTGCCTTGATTGCGCAACTCGCAGGTTCTCCCTAACCATACGAACTTGCTTCTTAGCTTCTTGCAAAATGTCGGGTCCAAAAACCTTCTGTTCTCCAGTCTCATTCCAAAACAATGGAATTCGACACCTACGACCATACAACATCTCAAACGGTGTCATCTTCAAGCTTTCTTGATAGTTGTTGTTATAGGAG
>JBNKUQ010000191.1:0-512 GCA_050298695.1 Cellvibrionaceae bacterium | reverse complement strand
TGGTACAGAATATACCAGGCTTACTCGTTCCCATGCTTTGCGTGGGAATGCAGGTCTCGTGCACAGCCTAAACCTGATCAAAATATCGCAGCTTGTGTATGCATTCCCACGCAAAGCGTGGGAACGAGCGGACGGGCGATCCTAAATGCTTAATGGTGTGAAACTCCTGGATTCCATCCTTGGGTCCGTAAATGGCACATCTCAGAAGAGGCAGGAAGAACAGGGACGGCTACTCGCCGAACAGCGGAAATCCCTTCTCGCGAATCCGCGTCTTGATCTGAGAATCGAGAAACAGTGTTGGTACCTCGAGTATTACCTGTTTGCAGTGCCGGGCCATGACCTTGATGGCTTCCTGCTGGGTATATCGCGCACGGGTGTTGAACGAACCGCCGTTGATATCGGTAATACACCATTTGTCCATCTGACGGCTAATGTGCAATCGCGGTTCGCGGGTGTGAATCCGGCTCAGTCCCAGATTTGGGTTCCAGTCCCGACACAAACGATTGATGAAG
>JBNKUQ010000190.1:0-513 GCA_050298695.1 Cellvibrionaceae bacterium | reverse complement strand
GCATAATGGCTTGCTCAATTGAAGTATTACCCTCAACGGTAGTTTCCTTGTCGATTAGTCTAACAGTAATCATTTTGTTTTCTTACTTTAACTATCTCTTGTATCTATTTGTTTTTAAAAATTTTTTACAAATCATTCTTTTCGTTTTTCTGCCCATGCCATCACTTTTCTTTTTAATTGGTTACTTTCTTTACTTCAATACTACTGTCCGGAATCATATAAAAACCATCTTTAATAACGGGAATTCAATAATACCCCTGTCGTCATTCCCGTGCAGGCGGGAATCCAGACTAAAATTGGCCTCGATAGCTCTGGATACCCGCCTTGCCCTACAGGAAGTAGGGTACTTCAAGTAACGCAGGAGCGGTTGCTGATCACAAATGACGGCTCATTTCTATATTATGGATATTAAAAAAATTTTTAAGTTTGTCACGCAACCCTTTGAATTAAATCGGAAAAAGAGGACTCATAGTTAGGTTTTGTCAACCAATCAAGCACCTCTTGCCCCAACGC
>JBNKUQ010000189.1:0-516 GCA_050298695.1 Cellvibrionaceae bacterium | reverse complement strand
GAGGCTACCACACCGAGGTGGACGTTCGAGGGAGGCATGAGAGAGGCCACATGAGAAGCTTTGGCATTGCTATGACATGAAGTGCAGGAACAAATGGAGAAATCACAGTACCGCCACTTCCCGAGCCGCACCTGAGAAGGAGCTAAAGCTGTGGTGATGCCCGCGGGAGATCGTGACCACATCCGGTGCCTCGCCGACCAAGTGAAGCTGACTCATGCTTTGGTCCGAGATCTTGATGAGGCCATCAAGGAGGTCAAGCTGTTGGGAGAGCATGAGGAGGAATCGAGCTGGAAGATCACCGAACTAGAGACCATATGCAAGAAGCTGAGGGATGATACTCAGAGGTTGGAGGAGGAGAAGGCCACCCTTGAAGAAATGGTCGAGTCTCGCGATGAGCTGCTAATGGAGATTGCCAGAGAGACGGGACTGGACTGCATGGATGAGGATGAAGAAGAAGAGGATACTGATGATGAAGGAGATGCCGCCACACCCCATGCCGCTGTACCACCACCCCCG
>JBNKUQ010000188.1:0-519 GCA_050298695.1 Cellvibrionaceae bacterium | reverse complement strand
CTTGTCACCTAGATCATAGTCCAATCCTTGAAGATAGAATGGAGCACTTCTTGTCCAACGTGGAGATTTGATGGATTTAATAAGGATTTCAATTAGCCTACCTGACAACAATTCATTCAAATAAGTTTTCCTAGAATCTTTTGATCAATTCAAAATCCGTAGAGATTTGAAAGAAGTTTTCAACATGAAAAGTGTTACAAATTGGATTACATACTTCCATGCAAAGTCCTAGATTTTTATTCCATCTATAGCTATTTTATTTTATTTTCTAAAGCCTAAATCAGACCTTGATTTCCCAAATTTTTAATTCAAAATCCATTAGAAATCCGAGGAAGTTTCTATGAGGAAAGTTGTTCCTTACATCAAACCCTTCACATCCATATTTTATTCCAATTTTTTTTATCTCAAAAAGGTCCATTTTCAATCGAATCAAGTTTGAACGAGTTTGAATCAATTTTAAAATATTTTGAATTTATTTAAACCTGCCACAGGGGCTCACTCCACCGGGCCAGCTCACCG
>JBNKUQ010000187.1:0-521 GCA_050298695.1 Cellvibrionaceae bacterium | reverse complement strand
AGCCGCCGCACGCCGGCCGAGCTGGGCCACGCCAGCACCGTGCACATGGGCCATACCCCGCGTGGCCACGGGCCGCGCCCGCACTGTGCATCTGGGCCGAGCGTGGTTTCGTCCCAGAGGCACTCAAATTGATTTTTATATTTTTCTGATTTATTCAATTCATTGCAAATTCAAAAATTTGTGTAGGATTCATTTGAACTCGGAAAATTATGAAACAAATTTTGTTGGAAAGGTTTAAATCTGTTCTATATTATAAAAATATTACAAAAATAATTCATGTACCAATTTTTCTTTTAATTTTTAATCCATTTAAACTGGTTTAAATTCTTAGAAATTGTTATAAAATCCCTAAAATTATGAAATTTGTTTCTAAATTCAAAATATAAATTCCTCTAGCATGGCAAGGTTGTGTAGCTCCTGGTCATGACATTTTGTTAGGGTTAGGCCTTCTGTTCCCGTTGGTTAATCCGGAGACTAGAATATTTATCGGTAACTCTCGTCGTGATAATCTTTGCCGCAAA
>JBNKUQ010000186.1:0-525 GCA_050298695.1 Cellvibrionaceae bacterium | reverse complement strand
CCTCACCGAGGCAAAATTCACAAATACGCTTTCTTTTCCCGGCAATTAAAACGGCATCATTCAAATCCTTACCGCAAAAGTCGCATTTCATATCTCAATGCCTAACAAAAAAACGTGAGCGCAGTGAACTCATCAACTAAAAACTCAAAACCGCTCACTCTGCCTTCGGCAAAGTAAAAATGCCGAATTTGACAAAAATTTCTCGTTCCCACGCTCTGCGTGGGAACGCAGACCGGGGTGCGGATTACTCAGCAAAGCTGATCGTCACAACAGGCTTAGTAGGCATTCCCACGCAGAGCGTGGGAACGAGTTGAACGATAAGAAAAACCTGAGCGCAGTGAACTCATCAACTAAAAACTCAAAACTAACAACTCAAAACCGTTCACTCTGCCTTCGGCAAAGTACCAATGCTGAATTTTGATAAAAAAGCCTGCCCCTCACCCCGTCACCGGGCTGAGTTCATCCGGGCCTAACCGCCCTCCGATATAGCGTTCGATAATCGTATCGAGCAACTCCGGTTCCACG
>JBNKUQ010000185.1:0-527 GCA_050298695.1 Cellvibrionaceae bacterium | reverse complement strand
ATAGAGTAGGATCAAAAGAACATTTGTGAATTTTTTTAGATTTTTTTATGAACATTGTTAGTTGGGTTGCACGAAACTGTGGTTGCACCGGATACGTTCTCTTTTTCTTATCATTTACCATTTTTCTATAACTAAAAATAAACAGTTAACTTGCTCCAAAATTTAAACCAATTTTTATACATGGAGAATAGAACCTGGAGAACAATTTTTTTTATTTACACAAGTTTAAATTCTTCACCGTTTGAAAACTAAAATTCTATAATTATAGCAATATGTTAAGCTTAAAACTTGTTTAACTTGTTAATAAGCATTTTTCTTTAAATAAATAAGCATCGTTAACTTGCTATAAAATTTATTTCAATTTTGATTGATGTAAACGAGAGAATGGAAAACAAATTTTGTTATTGCAACAAGTTTAGATTCTATAAATTTTGTGAATTGGAATTTCATAAGCATAGCAATATGTTTACCTTAAACCAACTATCTTGTCAAAAAAACATTTTTCTTTCGATAAGGGAAAGCTTTAT
>JBNKUQ010000184.1:0-527 GCA_050298695.1 Cellvibrionaceae bacterium | reverse complement strand
GGTGGGATGGCTGCTGGGCCGGCCTGAAGAAATAGTAATCTTTTTGATTTATTCAAACTTATTTCAAACAAAATTGACCTAATTTGATCAAAAGATGGACCCCCAAACTCAAAAAATTTCAAATAAAATATGGAATTGAAGGTAATTAAACAAGGAACAACTTTCCTTATTGGAACTTTTCAAAATTCGGTCTAGAATTTGAATTAAAAATCAGGAACTGTTCTAGGTGTTGAAATTGAGCGAAATTCGATGAATTTGATTGAAACTCTTCAATAATTGATTAATTCAAACAAGGATCTCCTAATGGGACTTGAATGACAATCAACTCATGAAAGGGAGTTTGGAATTTCAAATTTGTGAGTTTTCTTGATTTGCTTCATGAATTCGATTCAAATTCATTTAAATTTACTCTAGCTTACTTAGAGTTGGATTACCAACGGATTTGATTGACTGATTAAGATCTTAATGAAGGTGATTAGCAAGGCCGTAACATGGGATGTTACAGTCGCACCCTACCGGTCCTTTCC
>JBNKUQ010000183.1:0-532 GCA_050298695.1 Cellvibrionaceae bacterium | reverse complement strand
AGGGGAAAGGAGGAGACGACGCCAGTTGGGTTGACGCGAATCTTACTGGGCCAAAAAATAAATAAAACCCATGTGGTTGATTCAGCTGTTACAAATAGACGGTAAAGATTTAAAGCAATAATGAGTTAATTTAATTTTTTTAAAAAAATATATGCAAGTGAGATCTAGTTTTATTCATCTCATCGCGTAGAACACAACAATGAAAATGGAATTTTAAATGGATATCATATGAGTGAGATAAATCATTTTAAAGTTTTTTATTATGCAAAATGATATGGAAGATGATGTTGGACAGATGCTGACGTGGCATGAACTAATTTGATGCTGATGTGGATACCTTGTATGCTAAAATAATTGATTTAAATAACTCTTAATGTGTCTTGTCTATATATTTAGAGTTGATTCACCGCGTAGTGGTAGGTTGGCTTGTTTGATTTTAGCCAACTAAAGTTTAGTGACTAAAATTTAGTCACTAAAATACCAAACATGGTGATTCAAAATGTAACTAAAATATTAACTAAATTTTAATCCA
>JBNKUQ010000182.1:0-536 GCA_050298695.1 Cellvibrionaceae bacterium | reverse complement strand
GTCGAACTCGTCCATGATAGTTATCGCCGCTAGGAGCAGGTCGCAGATTTCAGTTATGGATGAAGATATTATGCTGCCTTGTTTGTGCTAGCCGTGCCTTGCTGATTGTGCTTGAATAAGTTTCTTCTGAGGTGGTGGCACGTTGCTTGTTGATCACTAAATGCACACCAGTTCTGGAGCGTGAGCCCCGATTTATCTCGCTGGTTCGCCTATGCGGTCGAACTGTGCTGAAATCTTGGCTGAAGTGGTGTACGACTTGATGAAGAGGAGCAAGATTTTATCGTCATAGATCTGTTGATCATTGAATACTTGCTGAAGGAATTGATCGCTTCTCGATTGCCTATTCTTCAGGCTACTAGAGACCCATAAAGTGTGTACACTCCAAATTACTCTATCATCACAAAAAAAACAGAGAAATACTTCCTACTCAGATTAATTCTTTACTAGTAAACAAAGCATATGTAATAAACCAGTAAAAATGTCTGCGTTCTAAATTCCTATAGGATGGTAATTGAGGTGCAAATTCAATCCTACAT
>JBNKUQ010000181.1:0-551 GCA_050298695.1 Cellvibrionaceae bacterium | reverse complement strand
ACCAACCTGGTGGTGCCCTCCCAATACGACGTTCTCAGCATCCCCAGCCTGCTGGTTTTCAGGGAAGGGAAAGAACTGGCCCGGTTCACCAGCCAACTGGACGAGGAGAGACTGCGAAAAGAGGCGGAGAAGTTTGCCTGAGCCTGTGGCGCAATCCGTCATCCCGGCCAAGTCCGCCGCAGGAGGGCTCGTCCGGAATGACGGGTTAATGTAATCACGTCATTCCCGCGCAGGCGGGAATCCAGGCATCATTTGGCAACCTGTATTCGAGGATTCCGGATCTCGTCCGCCGCCGTCGGGCCCTCAGGGTCCGGATTCTTATCTGTAAACTAACCGTTGAAATCTTTCCAGAGAAACTAAATAAAGGTCAGGGTGAGATTTGAAAAGATCACGCTGTGGGCCACGATGAGCATGAAAAGCGCGTATGACACCAGTGAAGTCAGGGTGAGCCGCATCTGAATAGAGGGCACGATGTCGGTGAGGCTGTTGATTTTTCTGAAAGGCATGACCACACCCACCCCCAGCCCTGCCACCGTGCCCCCCAACAAGGT
>JBNKUQ010000180.1:0-555 GCA_050298695.1 Cellvibrionaceae bacterium | reverse complement strand
CGTCGAGACCGCGCAGAGCGCATCGGGGGAGGGCGCCCTCCGCACCTGGGTCATCGTTTTAACAACCCCATCATAAAATAATGAGTTGTTAACCAGGATCATGTCGAAGGATTCTTGATGAAACAAGAATACACAAGTAGACACATACAAACCATAAATTAAATACTCTTAATATAAAATATTATAATTTTTATTCAATATTTGATACAACAGAGTTTTACAGTGAAAATATACATGTGGATGCGGAAGCGAATCACTCGACGATACAAGGGCAACACCTTGCCCTAAGATGCCACACTTAGAATCAGTCTACGCCTATGGGGTCTCCTAGTACAGGGTCTAACAGTTAGGAGTCTGGACCTCCCACTGGTAGCCACCCTCGGCATCACCGGAAGGGAGAGAGAAGCTACATGCACACAATAATTCAACAAGCCAAAACCTGAGCAACTAAAGCTCAGCAAGACTTACCCGTCAACATGGTCATAAATAGCCGACTCCTAGACATGCAATACACTAAGGGTTTGGCGGGACCACGGACTCAGTGACTAGCAGTTG
>JBNKUQ010000179.1:0-568 GCA_050298695.1 Cellvibrionaceae bacterium | reverse complement strand
GTCATAAAAAGTAATTCAACTAAACAAGGACAAAAAACAGAAGGGTGCTACCATGCAGCCTATCACCATCCATCAACAATACCCAACACGTAATGCACAATACATCTCATGTAAATAAAATAAAGCAAACCATGTTAGATTAATGAGCACTACATGCACCAGGGTTTGCCTTGCTCATGGTTAAGCTCCTCAAAACTTGTGGCTTGCGGACCTCCGGGAACCTCCTGCTCGACCTTCTCCTCCTTCGGAATGAGCCCACCGATGTTGGGTCCTACACACGACGACAACGGCATATATTAAATAATGAAGGGTTATTCGAGTTTTAACAGAAATGGACTCAAGGAAAATGTTTCTGTTTTTCTAAATAATTTTATTGGATAGATCACAAAAAATACGAGTCCAATGGAACTGATTTCATAAATTTTGGAACTCTGGATATTTAGATATAATTTTTCAATGTTTGAATTTAAACTGAAACCGAAAGAAAATAGTAAATGAATTTTCTATTTTAAAACGGCCACTGGGCTGAAACCAAGGCGCGTGGCCCACACGCATAGTGCGCGCTCGA
>JBNKUQ010000178.1:0-570 GCA_050298695.1 Cellvibrionaceae bacterium | reverse complement strand
CTTCAGACAAGAGTTGGTAGGAACACCTGGGTCACCCATCTTATCAGGAAGATCATCAAGGATAGCAGCATTGCATGGTAGTAGGTGTGTATCGTTGATGTCCTTGGGCGAATCCTTTCCAAGGTTTTCTTCATCCTTTTCAGACCTCGGTTCTGCCTCAACCTCAGCCTTGGCTTTCTCTTCCTCTTCGACTGGATCAGTTGGACTCATCTTCTTGGATTTCGCTTTGGGTTCAGCCAAGCTAATCCTGAACAATATCCTTGAGAGAAGGTTCGCTTCTGTTGAAGTTCTGCCCCATACCACCCTGTTGATAGTTGTTGAACGGGAAATTGGGTTTGCCACCCAGCAGTGAAGCCTTGATTAGGATGAAAACCATTGTTGGAATTACCAATGAAGTTGACATCCTGAGGGACCATTAGGTAATTGATGCCCATGTAGTCTGTTTCTCCACACTCTTCACACATTACTCAGGCACCGACCATTTTGAGATGATCGAGGTCCGGGTTCTGAAGATTCTTCATAAGAAGATCAATCTTGGTGAGCATGTCCACCTCTTCAATATGGTGAACC
>JBNKUQ010000177.1:0-572 GCA_050298695.1 Cellvibrionaceae bacterium | reverse complement strand
ACTATTATTGTTACCGCCACTGCTGCTTCCGCCTCCACCGCCACAGGCAACCAAAATAAACAGTAAACTCGTTAACAGCGATCCTTTAAACCCTGTAGTTAAACGCACCATCTCCTTTCTCCTTATCGGCAGTTTTTGTTCTTGGCTTGCTCTGCGTGCGGATGATGAAGTACTTGGTGGAAAATAGACAGTTTCTTGTGCCAGTTTTGTGACTGTATTCACGCTAAATGGCGCACATTGTCACATTGTGCAGTTTTTTTGACAGGGATATGGATTTACAGATAGGAGTTATGCATTCCCACGCGGAGCGTGGGAACGAGAGTAAAAAAAGCAGCTATAGAAGCTGCTTTTTATTAGCTTATAAAATTTATTGGTAATTATCTGAGACTATTAAATGCAACAAATTGATCCAAATCGTATAAGCCATTATTTAATCTACTGTCTGGGAAATAATCAGGCATACCAAACGAGTTTAAATCACCATTTAGAGCCATGTAATTTAAAGTAACCAGATCAACCAATGAGGTAACATCATTAGCAAAAGGCATACCCGACCTAGTTTCTACATCACC
>JBNKUQ010000176.1:0-578 GCA_050298695.1 Cellvibrionaceae bacterium | reverse complement strand
CGCCTGGATGAATGCTATAATCTGGAAACCGTTGAGCCTACCCAGGAGTATTTGGAGCTTTACGAAAGGGTCAAAGAAAAACTGGGCAAATTCGGACTGGACTACTCACTTCTATGATCGTCACACCAATAGAAGTTATATCAAAACCGCATTTCTCCGCCTAATGAAGGGGGAAACCTGATCTCAGGTTTTGATACTACTTCTGGTGTTATGTCCTACTAAATATGTTGTAAAATGAATGTCACTCCCGCGCAGGCGGGAGTCCAGCTCAAAGACGCCTGGATTCCCGCCTGCGCGGGAATGACGAAAAATGCCACGCCTCAAAACTTAATAACATTTTGAACAATATTTAAGGGTCAATGCACTAATAACCGGTGGTCGAAGAACAACCAGCATTCGGCCGCCACTGGCCAGCAGCCAGCAACCGGCAGCCAGTTAGTGTGGTTCGCAGCTTACATGGCAGATGCCGGTCGGCGATTCAACGGCATATGGAAAGTATTTGCGCTTAAACCAGAGGGCCACGTTTACCAGACCGATGAGCACCGGCACTTCCACCAGCGGGCCGATGACAGCTGCAA
>JBNKUQ010000175.1:0-592 GCA_050298695.1 Cellvibrionaceae bacterium | reverse complement strand
AAAAATAGAATAAAACTTAGAAAAATATAAAATAAATTTTTTTGGAATACTCTTTAGTAGGCCTATACAATGGGCTTGGCAAAATCTACATTTGTATATTATTGCATTACATAAAATTCCAAACATGCAATCATTGAAGAAATTATTTACAAACATTCATGCATGTTCATATGTTCAAACTTTGCATACATGTGCACTTCATGCTCAGTAATTTGTACAAAATTGCTCATATTTGTTTCCTGCATAAAATTATTATTATGAATTCATTTCTAGTTCACCAGTAAATAACTGGTAATAAATAAAATGGGCTTAGAAAAATACTCAACTTTGGTATAGTACTTCCTCATGTTGTATGTGCCCTGTATAAAATCATACAACTAGTTTAGACTCATATCATGCATGTTATTAATTTTCTAATGCTTAGTTATTTTGTTAATAAATAGAAAAAGTTGGAAGTAAATTAGTAAAATAGCTTTTATGAGTTAATATGATTAGGTTACTCCTGTTTTGTATCATGTTTGATCTTGCACTTCATGTATTACATCATATTTCTCTTAGCTCATATATGACTCCTTTATCCGTTAGGCCACAT
>JBNKUQ010000174.1:0-594 GCA_050298695.1 Cellvibrionaceae bacterium | reverse complement strand
ACTCATACCCCGAGGCTGCTATATGGAACGGCTTGCCTACTAATTGGGTATGATATAGGCCGTGTGTCGTGCTCGGTTGAGGGGGATGGCACATGGTGCAAAAGGGGCCACTTTGTGCGGGAAACCTCATTACTACAAGCGGGGCCATGTGTCAGGAAACCGTAGCAAAGCATAACATACTACTGTGGTAGACCTTTGTAACGTCATGTAGTGATCTCTGGGCCATACACCAAAGGAAGTGTAAGAATGGCAAAAAGGAGGTTTCTATAGTCGTCTTCGCAGCAATGAAATCACTACCTGTGGGTACAGGGTGCTACCTTTGCAAAGTGTACAACTATCATCATAGCCGAGCTTGCGGTTACAAGCGGTTTGGGATGCTCTTTTGATTAGATTGATTTGGATGGGAATGGGATGGTTTTGGTCTAGCTTATGTGGAGCCGTATGATCTATAGAGCCCATTTGTGGATGATACTTTGAGATTAATTCAACATAATTGGGTAGTCTTAGCCTACAACCTTAACGTAGTAATTTTAGTGCTAATAATTGGAGAGTCAAGTATAGGTGCAATTTCTGCTTACCATTGTATTACTGTTT
>JBNKUQ010000173.1:0-594 GCA_050298695.1 Cellvibrionaceae bacterium | reverse complement strand
GCCATACTAACTTACAGAAGTTAAAGGGGTGCTGTCCATGCTAATCACCATACATGCTTTGGCATGTGAAGTTTATAAAGATCAGCAAGGCACTTAAATGAAGCTCATGGCAATTGGGATTCAAGACATGCAAAATCTTGCAAGCAAATAAGCCTCAACTCTCCAAGAAGGGGAAGGAAACTCTTAAAACCTATAACATGTCATAAATAGAAAAGCTAAACTACTTGCCATGATCAGAAGGAAAGATTACGAATTTTGGTCCAAGTTTCATAATTTTTGGAGTCCAATAGAATTTTCTATGATTTTTTAAAGAATTTACAAGCTTATGAGTAATTTGAAAAGACATTAAATAAATTTAATTGGATTTATCACTTTATTTCAGAATTATTACCAGAATTCAAAGGTTTGAAGTAATCTGATCCAATTTCCAAGTTTAAGGAAGTTTCAATTGAATTTGAAACAAATTAGTATTGATTTGAATTTCTACTAAACAAACATTGTATAATTGCCAAATGGCACTATTCACATGAGCTCACTATGGCCCAAGGTCATAGAACCTAGGCATGCCAGGCCCTGCTCAGCCGGCAAACGGCT
>JBNKUQ010000172.1:441-598 GCA_050298695.1 Cellvibrionaceae bacterium | reverse complement strand
CTGTGATGGCTATCAAGTAAGATTTGATCCCCCATGCGTGAGATGGTCATAACTCCTTCGTGCGAACTATGAATCGAGGGCTGTTTCTTCCGTTGGATGCAGAATAACTTGTGTGACACCCAGTGAAGCGAATTTAAGAAATTAGAACAAGTATACA
>JBNKUQ010000172.1:150-433 GCA_050298695.1 Cellvibrionaceae bacterium | reverse complement strand
TACATCACGAGAGTCCGACTGCGCCTGAAATGTGACCCAGGTTGCTAGAAAACAAGGTGTAGATCGCCACCGAATCATCCGTGCGGAGAAGTCGAGCAGTTTTGAACCAATTCTGAGCCAAAACTGCTGTGATGGATATCAAGTTAGATTTGATCCCCCATGCGTGAGATGGTCATAACTCCTTCGTGCGAACTACGAATCGAGGGCTGTTTCTTCCGTTGGATGCAGAATCACTTGTGTGACACCCAGTGAAGCGAATTTAAGAAATTAGAACAAGTATACA
>JBNKUQ010000172.1:0-140 GCA_050298695.1 Cellvibrionaceae bacterium | reverse complement strand
TACATCACGAGAGTCCGACTGCGCCTGAAATGTGACCCAGGTTGCTAGAAAACAAGGTGTAGGTCGCCACCGAATCATCCGTGAGGAGAAGTCGAGCAGTTTTGAACCAATTCTGAGCCAAAACTACTGTGATGGATATC
>JBNKUQ010000171.1:0-601 GCA_050298695.1 Cellvibrionaceae bacterium | reverse complement strand
ACAGATACCTTAAGCGATGCACCCTCAACGCGCGGCTCGGAAGGCTTTACTCTTATGCCGGATGGCCAGCGCATTTTTGTGCAAGCGGAAACGGGTTATGTTTTTTTAAATTTACAGGGAGAGGTTATTGAGAGTCATACCTATCCTTCGCCTGGCGGTAATTTGGGCACGACTTTATCGCCAGATAGAAAGCGCTTGATTATGCGTTATTCCTCAGGCAAAGGGTATTATATTAATCTGGAGAATGGTGAGGTGTTGTGGGAGGGAGACTTTGAGCAAACTTATGATACTCACAACGCATCAACCGCAATATTCACACACCGTGATAACGAAGTGATGTTGCGTCATATGATATATGATAAAGAGCTTAGAAAACGTTATAACTTTAAACGCTTTTTTAATTTTTCTTCCCTAACTTACCATGATGTTCCAACAAGGGAAGGTACAAACTTAGAATTTAATAATACCGCAGGCGGGCGATCTATAGTGGTTGTGCCCCCCCATTTACGCCAGTAATCATCAGGAAAGGACAAGAGGACGTCATTATGTCATCAATTTCACAACTCCCTAAATTATATTTGCTGCGTGGTTATTATGCGCC
>JBNKUQ010000170.1:0-604 GCA_050298695.1 Cellvibrionaceae bacterium | reverse complement strand
GGCAGTCAGGGGCGTCTTCGGGCTTTGATGAGGTGCTACTCCTCCGGCCAAACAACGTCTGGACGGTGGAGAGGCGTGAACCACGACAACCCAAGGGATTGAAGCAGCGGATACTAGATCTAATCTATGAAAAGAAGAAAAAGTAGAAAACTAGGGTGAAAACTAGGATAAAAGTAAATTGTGTTTGTTCGATTGTTGGATCATCAATCAGTTGTGACATATGTTTATATAGGCACCAGAACATAGCGCTTTGACTCAGATACGTACAAATCTTTCCTAACCAAATTAGAACACAAACCCTAATCAGACTCTATCTCTTTAGGATAAACTAGATACTCCGGTATCCAAAACCGGACAGTCCGAGTTTTGTGACTTTAGCTTTTGGCTTGGATTTCTTCCATTTTGACTTCTTGACACTTTTTAGTCCTTTTCCATGCCTAAAAACACCTTAGATCTTCAAATCTTTGAATTTAGCTCCTTCCTTGATTTTATCTTGAAACTATCAAAATCGGATGGTCCGGAACAAGAAACTGGATTGTCGGTGCTTTTTGCACCAGCAATATATAGGGTGGTCAAGATCACATGTTCCTGTTCTGAGGTGGTC
>JBNKUQ010000169.1:0-604 GCA_050298695.1 Cellvibrionaceae bacterium | reverse complement strand
GCAAGGCTTTTTGTATAGATTTAGAATACTCCTCTCCCGCCTGAGTTAAGACAATTCGGCGCGGGTGCCGAATAAAGAGTTCCAATCCAAAAAAAGCTTCCAGGGCTTTAATTTGATGGCTAATAGCCGAGGGCGTCACATATAGCTCAGTAGCAGCTGATTGAAAACTGCCTAAACGTGCCGCCGCGGCAAAACTTTTAACTGCATTAAGTGGGGGTGAACGATTAATAGGTCAAACTCTACAGATGAATTTAAATCAACTATAGCATGAAAAAGGATCGTTTGTTTGTGACATAGCGAATACTTATTATAGTTCCCGTAGCAACATTTAGCAGTAAACAGAAAGGAGTGACCGATATGAAACTGCACGACAATGACACTTATGTTCTTAATGAATTTGGCGATATTGATGTTAACTATTACATCAACAAAGCCCACCGACTTCGAAATCAAACCATTAGAAAGAATACCATCAATCTAATTGGTCTGATCAAACAAAAGCTACACTCAATAGGCGCCCTATTCTACAGAGCAACACCAGCCTAAGCTTTTGTAACCTCCAGGTAAATTTGGCTTTAGTCGCAGAACTTCTTTGGGTATAGAT
>JBNKUQ010000168.1:247-622 GCA_050298695.1 Cellvibrionaceae bacterium | reverse complement strand
AAGACGATGGTCAGCTACTTTGCCCGTCCACCGGCTGGGGGTGATACTGAACAGCTACAGGCAGTTGCTGCGGGCGTGTGTGATATTACCTTGGCCAATACTTATTACTATGGGCGTTTAGTTAACAGTGATAAACCCGCGGAACGCAAAGTCGCTGAAAAAGTCGGCTTGTTTTGGCCTAACCAAAATGATCGTGGGGCTCACGTTAATATCAGTGGAGTGGGGCTAGCAAAGTATGCTAAACACAAAGATAGTGCAATCAAGCTAATGACATTTTTGGTAAGCGACGAAGCCCAAGCTTGGTATGCCAGTGTCAATAATGAATTTCCCGTCGTTTCAGCGATTGAATCCTCAGAAACCTTAGCGTCTTGGGGT
>JBNKUQ010000168.1:0-237 GCA_050298695.1 Cellvibrionaceae bacterium | reverse complement strand
GCGAAAAAAACCGAGCCGCGGTTGAATTGATGGACCGTGCCGGTTGGAAATAAATGCTTAATAGCGCTTACTGCCGAGACACTAAAAAAAATACAGAGCCATCCCCGTGATCAGCAACGCAGGAGCAGTTGCTGATCGCGGGGATGACGCCGAAAGTAAAGTTATATGATGTTACTTACATGTATTCTTTTAAAGTTACTTGTTAGTAGGTCGCTCGGCTAGAGAACTTATGGATAC
>JBNKUQ010000167.1:0-626 GCA_050298695.1 Cellvibrionaceae bacterium | reverse complement strand
GCGACGCGTTTGGACGCGCACAAACAGGCACCGGCAAGACCGCCGCCTTTTTGATCACTGTGCTGACACGGATGTTGGCTGCACCGCGCCAAGGGAAAACGCCTGCCGGCACGCCGCGCGTGCTCATCATTGCGCCGACGCGCGAACTGGTGCTCCAGATTGCCGAGGAGGCCAATCTGCTGGCGACTTACTGCCCCTTTTCCATCGTCAGTGTCTTTGGCGGCATGGACTACGAAAAACAACGCAAGCCAGGGGATATTATCGTGGCCACACCGGGGCGTTTGCTGGATTTCAAACGCCGTAAAGACCTGGACCTACGGCAGGTCGAGATGTTGATTATCGATGAGGCGGACCGCATGCTGGATATGGGGTTTATTCCCGACGTCCGGCAGATCGTCTACAGCACGCCCCACAAGGACAAACGCCAGACGCTCTTCTTCAGTGCCACGCTCACACCGGATGTCACACGGCTTTCGGCCAGCTGGACACGCGACCCGGTTTCCGTGGCGATCGAACCCGAACAGGTTGCCGTGGACACGGTCGACCAAGTGGTCTACATCGTCACCACAGATGAAAAGTTCGCCCTGACCTACAATATCATTACGCGCAACAATTTGGAGCGTGTG
>JBNKUQ010000166.1:0-629 GCA_050298695.1 Cellvibrionaceae bacterium | reverse complement strand
ATTGACTCGTCCATCTGTTTTGGTGACACGATCTTCTTCAATGGCGAAAACATCTTCGCAGATGGTGCCTATCTGGATACCTTGGTTTCTAATGAATCTCAGTGCGATTCCTTCATCACCTTCAACCTCACCATTTTACCGCGCATCGAAACTACTATTGACTCGTCCATCTGCTTTGGTGACACGATCTTCTTCAATGGCGAAAACATCTTCGCAGATGGTGCCTATCTGGATACCTTAGTTTCTAATGAATCTCAGTGCGATTCCTTCATCACCTTCAACCTCACCATTTTACCGCGCATCGAAACTACTATTGACTCGTCCATCTGTTTTGGTGACACGATCTTCTTCAATGGCGAAAATATCTTCGCAGATGGTGCCTATCTGGACACCTTGGTTTCTAATGAATCTCAGTGCGATTCCTTCATCACCTTCAACCTCACCATTTTACCACGCATCGAAACTACTATTGACTCGTCCATCTGTTTTGGTGACACGATCTTCTTCAATGGCGAAAACATCTTCGCAGATGGTGCCTATCTGGATACCTTGGTTTCTAATGAATCTCAGTGCGATTCCTTCATCACCTTCAACCTCACCATTTTACCGCGCATCGAAACTACTATTGA
>JBNKUQ010000165.1:0-634 GCA_050298695.1 Cellvibrionaceae bacterium | reverse complement strand
AACATTAAAATATAGTGAAATGAGCGAGGATTTGATGAATTTTGATATACCTCAAAACCAAAATTGCATCATAAAGGTTATTGGTGTTGGGGGAGGCGGAAGTAATGCAGTAAATCACATGTTTAGCCAGGGAATTAAGGATGTAAACTTTATGGTTTGCAATACGGATGCCCAGGCTTTGGAGAACAGTCCTGTTCCAATAAAAATACAACTGGGGGAGTCCTTAACGGAAGGTCGAGGAGCGGGTAATAAGCCTGAAAAAGGAAAGCAAGCGGCTATTGAGAATATTTCTGATATTGAAAATGTGCTTAAGGATAATACCAGAATGGTATTTATTACTGCTGGTATGGGTGGTGGTACCGGTACAGGGGCAGCACCAATAATTGCAAAAGCTGCCCGTGATATGGGTGTCCTTACTGTAGGTATCGTAACAATCCCATTTAAATTTGAGGGTAAAGTTCGTATTAATCAGGCTCTGGACGGGATTGCAGAAATGGAAAAAAATGTAGATTCCTTGCTTGTTATTAATAATGAAAAGCTGCGAGATATGTATGGTGATTTAAAATTGTCCAATGCCTTCTCAAAAGCAGATGATGTGCTTTCTACCGCAGCAAAAGGTATTGCTGAAATAATT
>JBNKUQ010000164.1:0-638 GCA_050298695.1 Cellvibrionaceae bacterium | reverse complement strand
CTTTTTGCCATTCACTTGCCCTTGACGGGTTGAGCACGTTGCTATGCTGGGAGGGTCATGCAGCAGACACGATGCCCACCGAAGCCACCATGCGCGGCACGTGATAATGAGAAGAACGATGAGAATGACCCGCGCAGTGCAGGAGCTAACTTATTAGGGGTTGCTTTGGGATTAGCAGCTAAAATAAAAAAAGAATGGCTCGTAAATTTACGATGGTTTTGGCCGTTCTTGTGCTCCTGCACCCACGGCACTAATACTTCCTTGTATGTCGCAAGCACTTGCCCATAAGTGTTTTTTTATGGGCAACAGACCAGCGCTTTTTGCTGGGATGCGGGGCAGCCGACGGTTTTTTAGGGGCGTTCTGCCCCTTAAAAAGCCAGGCTGGGCAAGGTGCGCGCGCAGGGCGTGGCCGAAGATGCAGGATGGAGCGCTGGCGGTTTGTTTGCTGCTTTATTCTGCAAACAAAATGACAGCGGCGACAGCCCAGCCTTATTAGCTGTGTCTCAGACTACGATGAGGCTGGATAAGAACGTCGATGCAGGCTGGCGCCTCGGGTTGCTGCGAGGAACGAGCTTGCAGGCCGTGTGACTGCCGGTCGGTATGGTTTTGTGTCAGATACCACTTAAGGTAAATCGGAC
>JBNKUQ010000163.1:0-655 GCA_050298695.1 Cellvibrionaceae bacterium | reverse complement strand
GAATTCATTCCATCTGTACTCAAAGCAAACCTTATATTTCTACTTTCTGATCCAAATGGTTTATATTGAAGATCAAAATTTTTCCACTGGGTTCCATCTGCAGGGTGTTGAATCTCCTCATTATTTTTTCTACGCTTCTCAGAATGCCAGCGTACCAGTTCTGCATCCCTAGGGTTGGAGAACACACATTTCAAACGATCGATCACCGGAAGGTACCACATCACCAAGGCAGGAATTTTTCTCTTCTTGTTGTCCTCCTTGTCGGAATCGTTTTCGTCATCAACACTCTAAGGACCGTCTTCTTATTCTTTTTCTTCATAGTGTCAACATACATATGATTGTAACTTCTCTTGTATCGACTCACACCACATACCGGACACTTTATTTTGAACTCATGCTCTTTGCGGTACAAAATACAATGATTGGGACATGCGTGTATTTTGTCCACACCTAAGGACAATGGACATATAAGCTTCTTCGCTCTGTAAGTGCTTGTGGGCAATGTGTTGGGCTTTGAAAGTAATTTTGCTAGAAGACTCAAAAGTTCTGAGAAACTATTGTCGGACCATCCATGACTGGCCTTCAATTTTAGAAGTTCTAGCACGACACGCAACTGAGTAAACTCTTTACCACAACCATTTGATTCATCGTACAA
>JBNKUQ010000162.1:0-665 GCA_050298695.1 Cellvibrionaceae bacterium | reverse complement strand
CTCAGAAGCTGAAGGAGATTTTGGATTCTTTGATGAGGAGTTCTAGGCGAGCGATTGCCACTGGTCGATTGCCTGTAGAGTTATGGAGTCTTTCCGTTGCTATGCTTCTGAGAGTGTTCGACTTAGTCTTTTGTAAGGCATTATTCGGTAATAAATATATTATATATTGTGACATTGATTATTCTATATCCATTTTCTTTACGGTACATGTATAAACTTGATTCCTGGGCACACATACTATGAGCATTCGGTTTGGCCTTAAAACAGGGTGTGACACCTACCGGCGACCCAACGTAGTATGTGATCCAATAAATTTGAATTAATAGTGTAGAATAGAAAAATAACATATTTTGCATAATAATTGGTAATGTAACTTCGTGTTTGTCAATATTTTAGTCAAATAAATGTTGTGTCAAAATTTGAGGTGCATATGAGTTCAAAAGTGGTCATGATGTATTGAAATCTCAAAGATTGACTTGAGTTATATATATGAAACTTTAAGAGAGATGTGTCCAATTGTGAATCATGTATGGACTTTCTTTACTAAAACTATCTAATTTTTTTTGGCAATATTATGGACAAATATATGTTTTCATATCATTTTTAAAAAATGTTTGACCAAATTTTGATATTATTGTTATTATTATGTGGTAATTTGGAGAAAG
>JBNKUQ010000161.1:0-665 GCA_050298695.1 Cellvibrionaceae bacterium | reverse complement strand
TATGTCGCCAAAGACAAGGGGCGCAACCAAGTTTATGAGCACAGCTGCCCTGTAGATTAAAACTCAGCCCCGCCACAGCTATGATTGGCATTCCGGTTTTTAAAGTCTCATACGTTATGATCTAAAGGAAGCTCTGATTAAGTCCAAACATGCTCTCGGCTTTATCTCCTGAGTCGCCCTACTTTCTTTCTGCACCCATGCAGTTATGGCTTACGGAAATATTCGTCTAGTAGGCGCGCGATCGAGTCGGGCTGGTTGCCCGGCGAGTGAGTGCAACGACCTAGAGGTGTTTTTCCGCAAGCCCCGAATGCCCACATGGATGTGGGTAAGTAGGGCAATTCAGGAGCAATTGCCGAGGGCGCGGCCTGTCGCGAATGAACTCTTCGTTGGTTCTCTTATTAAGGGCTAAGGCCATTAATGGCGAGTACCGCCTTAATTTCATTCGCGACAGGTTGCGCATGCCTATATGGATATAGGTAGTAGAGTAGCGCAGGAGCAAGCTACCGAGAGCATATTTGGACTTGATCAGAGCTTCCTTTATTATTCTGATTCGAAACGCTGCCATTTTTGATCATTCGCTTGTGAGAAATGATCACCATTGACGGTCTCTCTTATTGCAAACTTGAACCTCTGTTAATAAATACGTGAAGGTTCGGTTTTAATAT
>JBNKUQ010000160.1:0-686 GCA_050298695.1 Cellvibrionaceae bacterium | reverse complement strand
TCCTAGCTCATTGTGGCTGGGATGGTATTATTAACCGAGTACGATAAATACCCATCCCCCGTTTATGTTACAGAGCCTTACTTTGTAAACGACGAGAAGGGATTATTGCCAAACCGAGATTACAGGTTGTTGGGAGGTAGTTTTGTATTGTTTTACAGTTTTCTATAAAACTCCCACAGAACTCCCACGGCGCCAAAAGAAAGACAAAATAAAAGCGCTTAAGCTTTCATTTAAGCGCTTGAATTTTAACGATTTATATGGCGCACTCGGGAGGATTCGAACCTCCGACCGCTCGGTTCGTAGCCGAGTACTCTATCCAGCTGAGCTACGAGTGCATATGCTTTTGGGAAGAGGCGCGTATGGTAGAGATTTGGAGGTGGAGCGTCAAGTGGATTTTTAACTTTCGTATACGAAAAAGCCCAGATAAATCTGGGCTTTCAGTAAAACAAAACAGATTCTAATCAACGTATACAGGACCGACTCCAAAATTCCAGAGAATGACTGAGCCAACTCGTACGATAACCATCATCACTAGACCAATCGTCACCACTGAGGTTGCATACATAAACGCTTGCTCTTTAGAGATATTCATCAGAATGGGAATACCTTCATAAACGAGATACACTGCATAAGCGCCAGCAATCATGGTAACCACAGCATTAAGCCATAAGTCTGGATAAAGCCCA
>JBNKUQ010000159.1:0-689 GCA_050298695.1 Cellvibrionaceae bacterium | reverse complement strand
ATTTCAACAAATTTAGACAAATTTGACCAATTTTTTAAACCCTGATGGTGACTGTTGCAACTGGCAATCAGTTGCAGCTCATCACCAACAGCAACAACCATGCATCGTTCGTTAGCTGCTTATCTGTTGGGCCAATATTAATACATACTTGCTCCACTTTTAATTTTGTATCACTGTTGACTTTTTAAATTATGTTTGATCATTTGACTTATTCAAAAAATCATTATATATATTTATTATTTGATTTATTAATAAATAAATTTAAAATATAACTTATAATTTTGTTATATTAAAATTAATATTTTGAATAAGATGAATGACCAAACGTTGTGCAAAAAGTCAATAGCCTTAACAATCAAAATCCGGAGGCAGTACAACGCAAAAACTGATATACTCCATCCGTTATTTTTTTTGTTGTCATTGACTTTATTTATTTATTTTTAATCATTCATCTTATTCAAAATATTACTTTAAATATATAAAATTATAAGTTATATTTAAATTTTTTAGTGATAAAATAAATCATAACAAAATATATAATAATTATTAATTTTTTAAATAAGATAAATGATCAAACATAACTTAAAAAATCAAATGTGACAAAAAAAACGGAGGGAGTACATTACTGAAGAGTTTTGTGCGGCCTCCTCAATGCGGTAAAACCCTTCTTTGTTGCAACAAATGGATGT
>JBNKUQ010000158.1:0-717 GCA_050298695.1 Cellvibrionaceae bacterium | reverse complement strand
GAGTTTGATAGATTTGTTAAACGTGGAAGCAGCGGAGCGTTTGTTAAATTTTTATAGGAAAATTAGGTAATTTATTTATACTTTAACAAACACTCACCTCCATCTCTCGCTAAGCTGATAGAAAAAATAGATAATTCATTTATACTTTAACACACTCTCTCACGTGCAGCTTTTTTGTGAAAACGTGGGATATGAGCATGCTGCAATTTATTTTATTTTTAATAAATTACATCTGTCAGGATTCG
Source organism: Cellvibrionaceae bacterium (assembly GCA_050298695.1). Lineage (GTDB taxonomy): Bacteria > Pseudomonadota > Gammaproteobacteria > Pseudomonadales > Cellvibrionaceae > CANLBN01. The sequence goes on along the minus strand of JBNKUQ010000158.1, from coordinate 472 downwards.
AACTCGAGACCTCTGACTTTGATACTATGTTAGCTACCCTACACCAATTAATCGCACCCAAAAGCTTAAGCTGATGGGGGAAGGTGGACATTTCACTTATAGTTCAAGACTCATGGTAACAAGGTAACAGCTTTACCGCTGCGCCAGGGCTCCTCTTCACCATCCAAATATCCTTACAATAACAACAACAACAACCAAGCCTTTTAGTCCCAAGCAAGTTGGGGTAGGCTAGAGATGAAACCACATGAGCCAAAAAAACAGGGACAAAACAAGAGCGAAAAAGAAGGGGAAAAACAAAGGGCGATAAAAATCAAATAAAAAAAGGAGAAAATGCAATAAAATGCTAAGTCAAAAAAGTGAAAAGGGGCGGGAAAAAACTTGACAAAAAGGCAATAAAAAAGAAGGAACCGAAGATTAAGGTTATGGCACATGAATTGCTAGCTTCTACTCTCTCCTATCTAATTCTAGCTCC
>JBNKUQ010000157.1:0-767 GCA_050298695.1 Cellvibrionaceae bacterium | reverse complement strand
AAACAGGCATCCTATTAGTTGAGCGCCGCGACCCAGCGCAGGGAGCAGTACTGCGCTCTTGGTTAAACACCCACGTATTACCTGCCTTTGCAGATAAAGTACTGCCAGTGGATACAGCAGTAGCACAACGTTGTTCCAAGCTACATGTACCTGATCCACGTTCTGATCGTGATGCCATGATTGCAGCTACTGCACTCGTTCATGGTTTAACTGTTGTGACCCGCAATGTGAATGATTTTTTACCTACAGGAGTAAGTATGGTTAATCCTTGGGAGTTTGGGTAGAAAATTGCCAAAACTGTAAATGGGTAGGTGCTTAAAAGCTGTTGATTTCAAAGGAAAAAATGGTAGCTACGACTGGACTTGAACCAGTGACCCCAGCATTATGAACATGACCATTTAGTTTTAACTTTTTGATTTTATTAACTTTTTAGTGCGGCATCCGTTACCCAAATGCCTAATAATGCTCAGCTAAGTTTGACCTTAACCAGCAAAAGTCCGGCAGGGGTGTTGGATGGGTAATCTATTGCTTTAGGTGTATTTAGAAAAGTTTTGACTGTTAAAATCCATTTCTTTTCGGAGAATCCGAACAATATAAACCCCATCAGTATTAGGTATGTAAAAGATAATATGGGATTGGTAGGTGAATCGGCGTAGCTTTGGGGCTAGCCCCTCAGCGCTGTTACCCATAAGAGGATTGTCACCAAGTGATTGGAGTAAATCGTACAAACCCAAGGCATAACGCTGGGCTTGCTCTAATCCGAAATT
>JBNKUQ010000156.1:0-779 GCA_050298695.1 Cellvibrionaceae bacterium | reverse complement strand
CTCCTCGACTTCTGGTTTCTTGGTGTTGCCATTCGATTCTGAAGTCGAACCACAAGCGATGATATTAATACATACCAAGAATATAAATAATAGGCTGAATCTCTTTCGTTGCATTTGCGGCATAGTTGATAATTCTCGTTTCAATTGCGTTATGTTTTATTTTATATGACTGGCTTTAACCACCACTGAATGACCCAAAAATAAGAGCTGTTCCGGCAAGGGCTCGACTTGGCCCACTAACTTTATATTGCCTTTCGCTTTAGGCGTATTGGGGACGGGCGCATAATAACCCCGCAGTAAGTATAATTTAGGGAGCTGTGAAATTGATGACATAATGACGTCCTCCTGTCTTTTCCTGGTAACTATTAGCGTAAATGGGGAGGTACAACCACGATGGATCGTCCGCCTGCGGTATTATTAAATTCTAAGTTGGTTCCAGCTCTATACGGGATTTCTTTGTATGATTTTGTTTTAAAGTTATAAAACCGCCAAGTTGCTGTAACAGCTTCAGTTTCTACATCATAAACTGACCAGAAATAATAGACCTCGTTGTGATCATGGGTGAACTCAATACCATCGCTTTCTCCTAACAATTCTTCAAAACCACCCTCCCATAAAACCTCACCATTATTCAGATTAATATAATACCCTTTGCCCGAGGAATAACGCATAATCAGGCGCTTTCTATCCGGAGATAAGGTCGTGCCTAAATTACCGCCAGGTGAAGGGTAGGTGTGGCTCTCAATAACCTCTCCCTGTAAATTTAAAAAAACATAACC
>JBNKUQ010000155.1:0-791 GCA_050298695.1 Cellvibrionaceae bacterium | reverse complement strand
CCTAAGTTAACAGAAGGAGATCATCACATGCGATTTTATACTACTTCTCACAACTACACCTGTGGTATCGATTTACATACAAAAATGATGTACGTCTGCATTCTCGATACCGATGCTAACATACTGATTCATAAGAACATCCCCACCAATGGCAAAGCATTTCTACGCCTTATCGAACCCTACCGAGACGATATCGTCGTAGGGGTAGAGTGTATGTTCTCCTGGTACTGGATTGCCGATCTCTGCGCTCAGGAAGGTATCGAGTTTATCCTCGGCCATGCACTTTATATGCGCTGCATTCACGGTGGAAAAGCCAAAAACGATAAAGTGGACTCAGAAAAAATCGCCCGTATTATCCACGGCCGTAACTTCCCTCTGGCCTATGCCTATCCCGCTGAACTGCGACCCGTTCGCGATCTTATGCGTCGACGTAGTCACTTGGTACGCATTAAAAGCGAAATCCAAGGCCATATCTCAATCACCAACTACCAATACAATCTAACACCCTTTGAAAAAAACATTGTTCACAAGGGTAACCGTGAAGGCATCGCCGACCACTTTGCCAACCCCTCTGTCCGTTTGAACATCGAAACCGATATTGTTGTCATGGATGCACTGCATGATCAAATCCGGGCATTAGAAAATTATATTATCAAACATGCTAAAGGCTACGATGACCGCATATTGTACCGATTAAAAACCGTTCCCGGCATTACTGTCTCACAAATTAGGGCGAGCGGTTTACTTTATGATGAAGCGAAATGATGTCTTTGATATGAATTATTTTTTTC
>JBNKUQ010000154.1:0-809 GCA_050298695.1 Cellvibrionaceae bacterium | reverse complement strand
AAATATAGTACACCTTATGGTTAACTATCGTGAAGAAAATCTAACGCTTGTTTTTTCGGCGCTATCCGACCCGACTCGCAGGGCCATGCTGAAACGCTTGGGGCAAAACGAAATGTCTATTGCCGATTTATCTGAACCATTTGCGATAACAAAATCAGCCATAACCAAGCATGTGAAAGTTTTGGAAAATGCTGGACTACTTAAAAGAACAATCGATGGGCGTGTGCATCATTGTCGGCTCAACATAGCCCCCCTAGAGGAAGCTTCCGATTGGATGAAATTCTATCAAAGTTTCTGGAATGATAAGTTTGATCGCTTGAGCAAATACTTAGTCGATCCTGAAAAATGCACAACAGACTGATTTAGAAAATAAAATCGTTGGCTTGATAATTTATTTCGACTCCTGAAAAAAGCCAGGGAAGGTTTTTTCAGGGTTAACTACTTAGTCAACGAGGAGTAATCGCTAATGAGTGCGCAAACCTTTTCAGAAACATTGGAACTTGAACGAATATTTGATGCACCGATAGATAAAGTCTTTGATGCGTGGACGCAGCCGGAAATTCTTTCAAAATGGTTTGGCCCTGAGAGTTTTTCTGTCAAAGACTTGAGTATTGATCTTCGTGCTAACGGGCATTACTCCATAACAATTGAAACTCCTGACGAGAAAAAAATCTGCCACTTTGGACAATACCTTAAAATCGACAGGCCAAATACGCTTATATTTACATGGGAGCTAGAAAATCAAGAATGCCAAGGAAGCCACGCACAAAAAGCGACAACAATTGTTGAGCTGAATTTTTTTAACCAAA
>JBNKUQ010000153.1:0-1125 GCA_050298695.1 Cellvibrionaceae bacterium | reverse complement strand
GGGGGACTATCAGCTTATGGCGACCATTATTACCGGTCAGACACTAATGGCGATTATCGTGATGCCGCTGGTGTTGAGTGTGTTGGGGAGTTAGGTTTGAAAGATGGCGGTGAGGGAGGGATTCGAACCCTCGGTACGTTGCCGTACACTTACTTTCCAGGCAAGCCCCTTCGACCACTCGGGCACCTCACCAGTAAGATTAACTCATTGATTTAACAATGGTTTTTATTTTCTCTCTCTTGAAGAGCTGCGCATCATACAACAAAAAAGCCCCTGTAAAAAGGGGCTAGTGTCATTGTAGTGTCATTCGAGTTTTTAAACGATTTTTAAGACGGGAGCGCTGGCTCGTTTTCTTGCCATTGCTAAAGGGTTGAGTTCATCAGATTTTGCGGTTCTTGAATTGACGATATGTAGATAACGCTCCGTTGTTTTAATACTGGTATGGCCGAGTATATTTTGCACTTCATAAATATTCATACCATTCATGAGCGCATGTGTGGCAAAGGTATGTCTGAGAACGTGTGTTAATTGACCCGCTGGCAATTCGATACCAATGGCTTTGATCGCCCGCTCGAATATCTTCTCACAACGTCTATCCCTAAAAATTCGCCCTACACTCGCGCGCGCTTTTAAACGTTGTTCCAAATCTTGGGTAATTTTAACGGTTCGATTTTTTTTCGTCTTAGTCTCCGTTAAATACACCATGCCGCATTTGATCTGCCGGGCTTGTAGTTTTTGTGCCTCACTCCAGCGAGCGCCGGTTGATAAACAGACCTCAGTAATCAGAGCGACTTCTTCATCATACAGATTCAGCTCATCAAGCAAGGCGAGCATTTCCGATTCTTCTAAATAAGCTAGTTCGGTTTCTTGCAATCGATACTTAGAAATATTGGCGACTGGGTTGGTCATTTTCCATTGTCCCAACTCAATCAATTTATTGAAGAGTGACACTAAATAACCATGTTCGTTATTAATGGTTTTTAAGGCCATGCCTTGCTCTAACCGTTTAGTGCGATATAGGGATAAAGCTTTATTATCCACTTGCCGAGCAATGGGGTTATCTAATGTGTCGGTAATGATCATCAATTTATTTTTGCGGCGCTCACCATCTTTAAGCGTGTTGCC
>JBNKUQ010000152.1:0-1335 GCA_050298695.1 Cellvibrionaceae bacterium | reverse complement strand
TTGGTTACCCTGACTGCTGGGGTTGGCGGTAGCTTGCTCTCTATTGGTTCTGCTGCAGGTGTTGCGTTAATGGGGCAAGCCCCAGGTAAATATACTTTCTTTAGCCATTTGAAATGGACACCCGTGATTGCGTTGGGTTATATCGCCAGTATTCTTTGTCATGTATGGATTAATGGCAGTTTGTTTGGTGTGCCCGCCGCAGGATAATTGATTTAAATAAGGAATTACTCTTAGCGTCATCCCTCAAATTATTTTTAGTTTAATGAGTAGTTGATATTAAATAGAAAGGCGTATTCATAAAGCATTAATTTGCTATAGAATGCGCCGGCATTTCCGCAGTTCTTAACCATACAGTGAGTTTATGTATGTCTCGTTTTCTCTTTCCATTATTTGCTAGTCTGTTGTTATTGATTGTGTCGCCATTGCTCTTCGCAAATGAGCTCACTGCTTCACCCGAGGATTTGACCCATACCGCTCTAGGTATTACGTGTGTTGTTTTATTTGTGATTGCCTATTTGTTGGTAATTGGTGAAGAATATCTGCACCTTCGCAAGTCTAAACCCGTGTTGGCGGCTGCCGGTTTAATTTGGATTTTAATAGCCAGCTATTACTCAATGAGTGGTTATAACGAAGCGGTGGAAATAGCCTTACGACACAATTTGCTCGAATATGCTGAATTATTATTGTTCTTACTTGTGGCAATGGCTTATATATCCGCTTTGGAAGAGCGGCGTTTATTTGATTGGTTGACCATTTGGTTGGTTAATCGAGGTTTGGGTTTTAGACAGTTATTTTGGGCTACGGGCTTATTGGCTTTTATCATTTCGACCGTGGCTAATAATTTGACAACGGCATTGGTGATGTGTGCTGTTGTGATGGCAGTAGGTGGCAGCAATACTCGGTTTGTGAGTCTCTCATGTATCAATATTGTCGTTGCTTCTAATGCAGGCGGAGCCTTCAGTCCGTTTGGCGACATTACCACCTTGATGGTTTGGCAAAAAGGCTTAGTGGCATTTGAGCAGTTTTTTGTATTGTTTTTACCTTCGTTAGTGAATTATTTGGTTCCCGCTATTATTTTGCATTTTTTTATCCCCTCAACAAAGCCAACCTTGGCGGGTGACGTTGTTGAAATGAAACGAGGGGCCAAGCGTATAGTGACTTTATTTTTATTGACGATTGTGACTTCTATTCTGTGTCATAGCCTACTGCATTTGCCACCGGCATTCGGCATGATGACGGGCTTAGCTTATCTACAATTTTTTGGATATTTCTTAAAGAAAACATTGCCGAGTTCTCTCGATCGTAAGCGACAATTTTATAAAGATAATCCCGAAA
>JBNKUQ010000151.1:0-1616 GCA_050298695.1 Cellvibrionaceae bacterium | reverse complement strand
TCAAGTGAGTTATCGTCTCGCGCGTTATTTTTATCGTTGTTTGTATTGTGGTTATGCTCTCTGTTGCTTGTGTTAGTACTTCGATCAGTATGGGTACCTGTGCCTTCGTGGCTGTGGATATTATTTTTAGTTGTTGTGCCACTTTGTCTCGTGGGCAAGCCGCCAGCGGCAGTCATGAGCATGACGCTTAAAAAGCCAGTGATAACATCTCCAATGCGGCGGGTTTTTTCTTGAATGGTAAGCCTGCCGTTGGCTTGGATATCGGCAATTTGGTTGACGGCGTCAGCGGTAAGAATAACGCCACTGGCGACCTCGGTGCCGATTTGGCTCAGAATGATATATTCGCCAACTTTTAGTTGAGAGGCACTGCCTGCGTTGACCAATAGTTTACCTCGGACCAAGCTACTACCTACTAATAAACAACCTACTATGCCAAGCACATCCAAGCTATCGTCACGCCAATTGGAAAAGCCGCGGTCATAGCGTTGCGCTATGCTAATGGTGCTAGCGGTGATACCCGTGCCGATGCTGGTCCAGATCGCCGCTGAGGCTAGTCGTGCGCAGGGTAGGGGAGCAAATAATAGTGCCACTCCCATTGCGGCCATGGAGGCTAAGCTCAGTTGGTGAATAATAACATCCCAACTGGATAAGCCGCGGGTTCGCATGGAGCCATTGAGGTTGACGTAGCTGTCGCCATCGTTGAAGGTAAGGTGGTAGGCGATTGTACTGGCCGGCATTTTTGAGTCTTTTGACCAGGTGACAAGAGCGGCTTGAATGGCACTTTGTGCAGTATTGCCGCTGCCATCGTATCGACCGCACATGCCTTCTATGCTGCAGTCAGTCCAGTGGATGATGCGCCAAGTTTGCTCACCACCATTGAGACTAGAGCCCGATTTACGATAAACAACGGCCCTGAGTACGGTGCCCATTTCCCCGTTATCGAGAATATCCCGTCCGTTGAGATGGGCGGCATGGACTTTCAACCTATGTAGAGTTTTGCCTTCGGAGCCTTCTAAGTAGTCTGTCAGAATGTCAATTGCTTTTTCGATGCGCTCATTTTCTTTTTCACTTTCTTCACGTTTATCATCATCTATTACGTTGATCGGATCTTTCATGCCATCTTTATAGGCTTTTAACTCCCGCTTTTTTTCAGCGAGATAGATGACGGGGTCGTGGTTTTCATTATTCACATCGATGTATTGTGGCGCCAATATTGAGTAGCCATCGGCCACCTGAACATCGTAACTAAAATAACGGGGAGGGACGCGATTCCCTCGGTCAAAGTAGGCGGGGCGGCAACATAGGATGGTCTGTTGGCCCAAGTACGGGGTATCGTAACGTTGCCCTAAAATTCCTCTGTCTTTTAAACCACCCACAACGGGAGCGCTGTGGTGTTGAACGGCTACCGGGTCGTGGATACAAAACCACTGTAGGCTGTGAAAATAATCGCCAGGCATTACGCGGCTGACTTTTTCTTTTAACTTCAAAGGTAAGGTGGTGTTTATGGATAACCGTGCTCAGGGTAGGGCGCATGGTGATCATACCTTGCCGCTCGTTACCGTTTTCTTGTGCGACAAAGTTGACCGGTTCGCCAGCCTCGATTCCATGCATGGCCA
>JBNKUQ010000150.1:0-2234 GCA_050298695.1 Cellvibrionaceae bacterium | reverse complement strand
GCGGCTTACCGAATGACGCTCACCGTACTCAGACATATCAAAACGCAGAAGCTCGATGCCGAGCAGTTTTGACAGCTGAACCGTAACTTCCGTTTTACCTACCCCTGTTGGGCCAGCAAACAGGAATGAACCAACAGGTTTGTTGTCCGCACCAAGACCAGCACGAGATAGCTTGATGGTTTCGCTCAATACGTCGATCGCATCGTCCTGACCAAACACCAGCATCTTCATCTTCTGATCCAGTTTCTGCAGGATCTCTTTATCCGAAGACGAGACTGATTTCTCAGGAATACGCGCCATTTTCGCTACCATCGCCTCGATGTCAGCGACACCCACCGTCTTCTTGCGTCGGCTAGCCGGCGCTAATCGGCTACGCGCACCCGCTTCGTCGATCACGTCGATGGCTTTATCCGGCAAGTGGCGTTCATTGATGTATTTCGCAGACAGCTCAACCGCAGCACGTAACGCTTTGTTGGTGTAACGCACTTGGTGGTGAGCTTCGTATTTTGGTTTAAGACCCATCAAAATCTTAGTGGTGTCGTCTACTGATGGCTCAACAATATCGATTTTCTGGAAACGGCGCGACAACGCACGTTCTTTCTCGAAAATGTTGCTGTATTCCTGATAAGTCGTTGAACCGATACAGCGCAACTTGCCGCTGCTCAGTAGTGGCTTAATCAAGTTTGCCGCATCCACCTGTCCACCAGACGCTGCACCCGCACCAATGATAGTGTGGATTTCGTCGATAAACAGAATCGCACCGGGATCCTGCTGTACTTCCTTGATGACCCCCTTCAGGCGCTTCTCGAAATCGCCGCGGTATTTGGTGCCCGCGATCAGGGTACCCATGTCGAGCGCATAGATCGTCGCATCGCGTAGAACCTCCGGCACCCGCTCCTCGGTGATCATGCGCGCCAGGCCCTCCGCGAGCGCCGTCTTGCCAACACCGGCGTCACCCACGTAGAGAGGATTATTCTTCCTGCGGCGGCAGAGGATCTGAACCGTCCTTTCGATTTCGATCTCGCGACCGATCAGGGGGTCGATTTTGCCCTCGATAGCCAGCTGGTTGAGATTGGTCGCGTACCGCTCGAGCGGCGTGGCCTCCGCCTCCGTTTCCGTCTCCAGCGACGCCTCCTGCTCCTCGCTGTTCCCGTCGCCAGGAAGTTGCGGCATGCCGTGGGATATGTAGTTGATGACATCCAGGCGCGTAATGTCCTGCAGACCGAGAAGATAAACGGCCTGTGACTGCTTCTCGCTGAAAATCGCGACGAGGACATTCGACGGCCGCACTTCCTTTTTGCCGCTCGACTGCACGTGGAATACGGCGCGCTGCAGTACGCGCTGGAACCCCAGCGTTGGCTGCACATCGGTGTCGTCGTCCTGAGCCAGCAGCGGCGTTTGCTCCTCGATGAATTCAGTAAGCTGCCGCCGCAATTCCGTGATATTCGAATTGCACGCCTTGAGAATCTCGTGAACCCGCGGAATATCCAGCAACGCAAGCAAAAGGTGCTCGACCGTCATGAATTCATGACGTTGATCGCGCGCGCGCTGGAACGCCTCGTTAAGACAAAACTCTAGTTCACTGCTCAACATTTGTTGGTATCGACTCCTGTTACGACTCTTCCATTGTGCACAGCAGAGGATGCTGATGCTGATGCGCCAGACCCATGACCTGCGCGACCTTCGTTTCCGCTATTTCGAAATTGTACACGCCGCAGATGCCTTTGCCTTTGGTATGTACTTCCAGCATAACCTGCGTCGCTCGTGTCCGCTCCATGCCGAATATGGATTCCAGGATGTTGACGACAAACTCCATCGGGGTGTAGTCGTCATTAATAAGGACGACACGATACAGCGGCGGCTCCTTGATTTTCGGCCTGGCTTCCTCGACCTCGAGGGCGAAGTTCGGGCCTCGTTCCGTGTCGGTACGTCGTTCACTCATCGGTCCTGTTTTCCGTCCCCGGTCCAGCCAGTCTTAGCAAAATAGGCCGGACTTTTCGTGCCGACCCGGCCTTCTGCGGGTTATTATATATGGCCGTCGGGCACCAATTTCATCGTGGTTCGCAGAATTTCAAGCCAAACTCCGTGCGGAAATCGATTTTTGTTAATTAAGTCTTGGTATATTATTGGCAAATATAGGATTTTTACTGCCTGGGGTCCTTGTTTACGCGGCCACGACCCGTATCATCACCTCGCTGCGTTAACGTAAACGGATCAGGACAAGGATAAAGCCG
>JBNKUQ010000149.1:0-2480 GCA_050298695.1 Cellvibrionaceae bacterium | reverse complement strand
GAAAAGCTGGCCGAAAATCCCAAAATTAAAGAAGCCATGGGAGTGTTGGACGATCTTGGTGTCGATCTCAGTAACCCCGGCGATGTCGACAAAGAGCTAGTCAAAGGTAACCTCAAGGCCATGGCGGCTGACGAGTTAAGCAGTAAACTCGCAGAGAAAAACCCTAAAGCTGGAAAAGCCCTGAGTGCCGCTCAGGACTTGGGAGTCATACCCGCATTAGATGCTAGTGGTGGTGCCGGTCTAGCCAGTACCGATACAGCGGGAGGCAACATTGGCGGCGCTAATGGGGAAGCCATGCCAGCCGGTACGGCAAGCGCTGATATGGCAAAAGGGGAGGCACCACTCTCATCAACGCCAACCGCAGAAGCTCCCATGCCAGGCGCGCCAGAGGAAAGCCCCGTTGCAGAAAAACCTGCACCACCGCCATTTCAAACGGTACAAGCCACGGCAGCCGTGGCGGTTAACAACATAAATACGCTGGTTATCAAAACGCCGGGAATCGCCTTCGAATATCAAATTGATGTGGATTCACCCACCGCTAAAAATGACGAAATTATTCTTCAGCACAACGACAGTAGTTGGGAAAGAATTATTCAAGTAAAAAATTTAAGAGAATTTAAAGCTGATTGGGTCCGCCTCTTTTTTGCATACGCCCCCGAATCCGGTAGCTACAGTATGCTGCAAGACCCAAAAGATGGGGAATTACCTTATTATATTTTTGACAAAGTCCCTTTTGAAAAATTAAAAGAACTGACCGTAAAAACAGCAGAGATTGATGTGCATATTGAGGAGGAGCAACAGCCACAAGACGAACAGAATGAAGCCTCTGAAGACGAAGGCCAAGCAAGTAATAGCTCAACAGAAAGTCCGGCCGCAGTGTAACTTTTTAGGCCGGATATCATATGAAAATACAAGTGGAAAGAGCTAAACAGTACTCGTGAAATAAGATGCAAGCATGTATTAAAAATAGCACTCGCTTAGTGCTAGATGTAAAAAAATTATTTTTTTATTTACGTTTTATCGTGCCTTGATAATCTACGTGTCTACTAACGAGCCGGTTAATACTCAACAAAAAGGGTTAACTGCAGAGTCAGCGCAACAAATTGAGGGCATCATTATTTCATCAATTTTATAGTCCCTATTGGGGGGTATTCAGTCGTGTCTAAAGCTAGCCTCATTAAATAAAACAAAATTGAAACGAGAATAATCAACTATGCCACAAACTCAACCAAAGAGATTCAGCCTATTATTTATATTCTTGGTATGTCTCAATATCATCGCTTGTGGTTCTACTTCAGAATCGAATGGCAACACCAAGAAACCAGAAGTCGAGGAGGTGAGTCAAGCACCTGAGCCGGATTTTAATGGCACCATGCCCGGCGAGCCCGGCTATATTCCCCCCGATGCGCCCAAGGTGGTAATTAAAGAAACCTTTGAGGATATCGCAAAGTGGACGGTGCCACGCGTACAGTTTTTTAAAGAGCTTAAAGGTGATAATACCGATACCATTTGGACACAAAACTACGATGGCTCCGATAAACGCCAAGTGGTGGATGCTGAATTAATTGCGACAATTGGCAATGGGTTTATTACAGGCGATGCGATTCGCTCGCCTAATATGCGCTATATTGCCACAAGTTATGTTTCAAAAGAAAAGAAAGGTATTGCTATATTTGATTTAAAAAATCAAAGCGCCAAATTAGCCGTTGAAGGCTATCACAATTTTTTAAATTGGTTTCCCGACAGTGAACGCTTGATGTTTAATTTAGAAGGGCAAATAAAAACCTATAATCTGACGACCGATACCTTAAACGATGCCCCCTCAACGCGTGGCTCGGAAGGCTTTACTCTTATGCCGGATGGCCAGCGTATTTTTGTGCAAGCGGAAACGGGTTATGTTTTTTTAAATTTACAGGGAGAGGTTATTGAGAGCCACACCTACCCTTCACCTGGCGGTAATTTAGGCACGACCTTATCTCCGGATAGAAAACGCCTGATTATGCGTTATTCCTCGGGTAAAGGGTATTATATTAATTTGGACAATGGTGAGGTTTTATGGGAAGGAAGCTTTAAAGAAATCTTTGGACCTGATGTTTCTCGGGCCCCCAAATTTACCCATAGACAAGATGAGGTGCTCTTACCTGGGTCTACTTACGATCCAGAAACAAGACACGTTACTGTCTTTAAACGGTTTTATAATTTTGCTAACTATACTTACAAAGATATTAAATCATGGCCTGGAACTAACTTAGAATTTAATAATACCGCAGGTGGGCTATCAGGTGTAATTATCCCCCCCCATCTACTTAAGTAACCAGCAGGAAAGGACAAGAGGACGTCATTATGTCATCAGTTTCACAATTCCCTAAATTATATTTGCTGCGGGGTTATTATGCGCCCGTGCCCAATACGCCTAAAGCGAAAGGCAATATAAAGTTAGTGAGCCAAGTCGAGCCCTTGCCGGAACAACTGTTATTTTT
>JBNKUQ010000148.1:0-3088 GCA_050298695.1 Cellvibrionaceae bacterium | reverse complement strand
CCTGGACAAAGAAACCTTCTTGTATAGCCGTCAACATTTCTTCCTCCAATAGTCTATAGTTTCCGGTATATCCAAAATAACCATGGAGAAAAGAGGATAGATCATCGCTTGAACCAACAAATTCATCTTTCGTAAAATGTAACTCTTTATGAAGTGCTATACCACCTAGCATAATGTTGATAAATTCACATGCATCATCATAATGATATGCAATTCGCTTACTTTCTTCCTCTCGTTCGTATTCATTAAAAAACTGGCGTTTATTCTTTTCAGGTGTGTTATCAATAATATCTTGATTATTGTTCATGGCTGGGGCTGTCCCTATATAACAGTTGATTTAAGTCGGACTACATTTTGCGATATCATAACGCAAGTGTTTGTATGAAATTTATTGTACATTTTGCAGATAAATCTTACATATTAATAATATGTGACTCAAATCACTTTACTGAGAGAATTCTGATGATGCAAACGATATCAGGCACTAAAGCCCAAGCGCTCCTCGTGTCAATGCCAACTGATCCACGCCATTAATAACTCTCACTATGTTCGGAATGTCGATTTCATGAATCACACTACTCCCATAAGTAAGTTTGTAATAGTGCAAGGCGACCATGTATTTTAGCGGGCTCTACATCATAAACGGTGAATATTACATTCGTAACTGATTATGACGAATGCAAGAGCTTAATGTCTGCAACAAAGCACGCCAATAATATGTTTGAGTAAAGTTTTTGTCCGTACCACACCGACTATGTGTGGTTCGATTGAGAAATATTAATAGCAGCCTATTTTCCGATAGCCTTCGGGCCTGTGAGTGAAATGGGAGTCCGTTGGTGGATTTCGGTCGTTAAGAAAAGCCGTTCTATTGCAGAGAAAGCCTGACAAATCGCTCAAAGCATGGATGGTGGGGAAACACCTTTGGGGCGAAAGATGTTTCCATGGGCTAAAATTTTGGATTTACTCAGCCAACGCGCCGTCCCAATCCACCAGACGCTCAGGCCAGTTCCCAACGTAACCGTGTGCTTCACTTGGGTGGATGATGGTCGCTTTGTCTTCTTCACTCCACTCACGTGCTTGCGCTTGGTGACAAAGCTGACAGGTAATGGTGTCAGGACCCCATTTGTGGCTCTTCAGTGACGCTGTGGTAGGATCGTCGCTGGGGTCGCCATTTTGGTAGCGGGCAACAATTTCGGCCATATTGTTTTCGCGGTGTTCCCACGCTTCTTGACCGAGCAGCCATGAGTCGTAATTGAAGAATGGCGCATACTTGAATGTTAGGAAGGAGCTTGCTGTATCCATATCGCCTAACTTCAGGAAGTAGTCAGTCGCGAGCAATGAGTATGACAACAAGTTAAATGAGAATCGTGGGCGATCCATACATGCGCGGTTTTCGGTACAACCAGATACAGCCAGGGTCGCTTGGAAACCTTCCATGAATTTTGCAGGCTCGTCGAACAACATCCAGCCCAATGCTGCGGAGTGGAAGTAAGGGTTAATCACGTTCCACTCACGGTGTTCTGCGTCCAGTAAATCAACAATACTTTCATCGCCGTGGAGTTTTGCCAGCCAGCGACGCGCAGGAACAGTCCAACCGCCGAGGATGGTTGCCAGACGGAATTGTTGGTTGTTCTCTGGGTCTTCTTCCCAGGCTTGTTCCACACGTTGATAAAGTGGAATTACTCGCTGTGCGAAGTAGCTACTCATTACCATGCTGTAAAGAATGGTTGGGTCGTCGTATTCTGCTTCACCGCCGTTCCAAATATTTGATGCGATAACGTAGGCGTTAGTCACCAAGTTAGTTGGGTTGGCCAACAGATCTTTAAGCATTTGTCAGTTGCAACATAGCGGTCTGCTTCGTTGTAATTAAATGCATTCAGGAAGAACATGTGCGCTTCGTTGCCTTCTGTTTGATCGATAGGGAGATCTGTTGGCAGCCAGTGCGCGAGTTGCGCCGCAGTGCGGGCTTCAGCACGCTCAAGCCATGGTGCATCTGAGCCAAGGGTCTGTGCACGACGAAGAAAGTAAGAGGCGTACACGGCATGTTTAACCGCACCGACGCCTTTGCTGTACCGGTTGTGGCGTGTTACGTATTGATTTGGCAAATGGAATAAATGATACGCAGCCAAAACCTTGCTCAATTGAACGCTGCTGGGGTTATCCAGATAAGCTGATAACAACGCAGTTTCCAACGGAGAGACCTCGGGCTGAGTTGCGTGAGGCAGCGATGTTTCGTAGTCAGAAATCGGGTCGTATTCTTCAACGTCTTCTGCTACTTCAACATCGAGTACACCCGCAGTGCGAAGATCACGAAGCTCTTTATTTACGAGTGATCGCATTTCAGCGATATCGTTCATGTCCAGCAGAAGACCGCCGTTCCCCCATGTTTGCTCAGCTGACGCGAGCATGGCTGTGCTCGACATCACTAGTAATGTAAGTAATTTCATTACTTTGTTAATCATATTTTCACCCTTTGTAATGATCAAAAAACACGTATATACGTGCATGACAACAATGCATCCCCTTCTAACGGCTTCTAGGGACCCACAACGCATATGCACGCAATTTCCTTTTCCCTTTTTTATAACTTATACAACGTCCATTAAATTATCTGAGTCAGGGGTATAGGAAATATAAACCACCTTTTTGCCCTTCTGGTGAAGTATCATACCCGAACTCCCCTCACTCATTTACCACTCAAGTCTCAATTTTCGTGTTCGAACCAACCCACATCCCTCTTGTTTTGCCCAGTGCGGCCAGCTTGGCCATAAAATCCAATGGCTCGAAGATCACGTGAGTCGTTCCATTGCGATACGGTGTTTTGAGCTCATAGCGAATTGGCCATTGGCCGTTATCTCTGAGACCGCTGTGGGCGACTGATATAGCGGCACAACCGCTCTAACTTATCCCGCTGGTGACATGACACCGGCGTATAACGAGAAGCCAGCGTGGTTGGCCACTCGGCTATTGGTGTCGCCGTATCTTGTCGCCCCGGTAAAGTTTGCAGGCTGAAAACCTTACTCCCGTACAGGGGACCGGTGGCGATGCAATAGGTCACCTTGGCACCTTGAGTTGAGTCAGCACCTCA
>JBNKUQ010000147.1:0-3679 GCA_050298695.1 Cellvibrionaceae bacterium | reverse complement strand
CTCGGTTAATAACTTTATTCATGCCTCCTTTTATGATCAAGTGTTCTCTGTGCCGAATTATCCAAGAGAGTTGACCTTTAGTGGGGAAGGCTCTGTCTTGAGTTATTCGGGTGACCATCAATTAGGTGTATTGGCACGAGGTATTCCCGCTATTAAATATACCGTAGGGAAATTGCGTGAAAACCAGATCTATCATTTAATTTCTCAGACAAATGGCGATATTAATGCCGCCAATTTTTCAAGTTGGAACTTTGATAAATATAATCTTGCTGAGTTTGAAGAAGAATTTGTCAATTTAAATATGACTGACCCAAAAGTGGCCAACTATTCTTCGCTAGACCTTGGTCGTTATTTGCCAAGTAATGAAAATCGTTTTGGTCTATTTTTTGTCGATGCTTTAGGGTGGGATAAACAGCTAAACCGTGCTTATCATCAAGCTAGCCAGTCAAAATTAGTATTAGTCACTGATCTGGGTATTATTGTTAAAAACAACGTCGATGGTAGCCACGATGTGTTTGTGCAATCTATTCAGACGGGTGAGCCAGTAGCGGGTGCTACGGTTGAATTGTTGGGAAAAAATGGCGTACCGCTATTCAGTAAGCAAACGTCAGAGCAGGGTCATATTCAGCTGCCTATCACCTATGAATACAGCAATGAAAAAACACCAACAGTCTATGTGGTTAAAACAGCGAATGATATTTCCTTTATTCCCTATAACCGCTCGTCTCGACAAATTAATCTTTCACGTTTTGATATTGGTGGTATTAGTACGAGTAGCTTGAGTGATGACGCTCTGCTGGCCTATTTGTTTTCCGATCGTGGTATTTACCGGCCCGGTGAAACGATTAATGTAGGGCTTATTGTTAAGGGTTTCGACTTTAGTAATGTGGAAAATATTCCCTTAGAAGTTGTCGTCACCGGTCCCCGTCAAAATGAAGTAAAAGTCACTCGCATCATGTTGTCTGAAAGTGGTTTTATGGATTTTCAGTATCCCACTACCCAAACTTCAGATACGGGCCGTTATCGAGTGTCATTGCACCTAGTGCGAGACAATCGCTGGCGAGGCCGAAAAATTGGTAGTGCCGATTTTAAAGTCGAAGAATTTCAGCCCGATACCATGAAGATTCAAAGTAAATTGGTGGGTGTCGATGAAAAAGGCTGGAGTAAAAAACAGTCTATTAACGCTGATGTTAGCTTGAAAAATTTATTCGGTGTGCCAGCACAAGATCGCAAAATGAAAGGCAGGTTAATTATTAAACCCTCTTACTTCTCGTTTAAACAATATAGAGACTATGCCTTCTCCGATCCCTATCGTCATCAAAATCAAAACGTATTGAGTTTAGACGAGGCATTGGAAACTAAAAAAACCAATGCGGATGGACAGGTGGCTTTTAATCTTGACTTGCAGCGTTTTCAGTCGGGCACCTACAGTTTGCAGTTTATTGCGGAAGGTTTTGATCAAGCAGGAGGCCGTAGTGTTTTGGCTACTAATAGCGCCTTGATCTCTCCCTTAGATTATCTGGTGGGTTACAAGTCCAGTGGCAAGCTGAATTATATTAATGCCAACAGTGAAAGAAAAATCGAATTTATCGCTATCGATAACAATCTGAATACAATTGACGTTAAACAACTTAAGCTGAAAAAAATCGAAGTGCAGCGAGTTTCTACTTTAGTTAAGCAAAACGATGGCACCTATCAATATCAGAGCATCCAAAAAGAAGTCCCTCTCTCGGAAGTGAACTTGAGTATCGATAAAAATAAAACAGAATATCAGTTGGATACAGTTGATCCTGGTGATTTTGCCTTGGAACTCTATGACGAAGCAAACCGTCGTTTAGCAAGAATTCCATACTCCGTTGTTGGTTTTGGTAACCTTGCCGGAAAAATTGATAAAAATGCAGAGCTGCAAGTTAAGTTAAATAAAGAAGACTATTTGCCTGGCGAAATGATTGAGATGAGTAT
Organism: Cellvibrionaceae bacterium; assembly: GCA_050298695.1. GTDB lineage: Bacteria > Pseudomonadota > Gammaproteobacteria > Pseudomonadales > Cellvibrionaceae > CANLBN01. Next base: position 1,717 of record JBNKUQ010000147.1, on the reverse strand, counting down.
CAAGGCACCTTATGCGGGTGCGGGTTTAATCTCTATTGAAACCGATAAAGTGCATACCTTCAAATGGTTTAAAACCAGTGAAGAAAGTACCCTTCAAACCATCGAAGTGCCTAAAGCGCTAGAGGGAACAGGTTATGTGAATGTTACCTTTGTACGCGATGTTACCTCGGAAGAAATTTTTGCGAGTCCCTTGAGTTACTCGGTACAACCCTTTTCCGTGGATAAAAGTAAACGTCGAATCGATATCGATTTAGAGCTTGCCAATGTTGTTCGCCCTGGTAAGCCCATGAAAATTGGTTACAGTACATCTAAGCCGTCTAAAATTGCGGTTTTTGCGGTGGATGAGGGTATATTGCAAGTTGCTCGCTATAAAACGCCAGATCCTCTGGCCCACTTTTTTAGAAAGCGTGCGTTAGATGTGAATACCCTGCAGATTTTAGATTTAATTCTGCCGGATTTTGAGTTACTTAAAAATCTATCGGCAAGTGGTGGTGGCGCTGATGCGAAAAAAGCATTGGCTAAAAACCTTAACCCCTTTGCTAGAAAAACCGATAAACCAGCGGTTTTCTGGTCTGGCATTGTCGATGCCTCAACAGAGCAGCGTTCTGTGACCTTTGATGTACCTGATACGTTTGCAGGTTCCCTGGTTGTGATGGCGGTTGCGGTAGACGACAGCGCAATGGGGGCAAGCCGTGACTCCGTTATTGTGAGAGGGCCCTTTGTGCTTTCTCCTAATGTGCTAACCCAGGCCGCGCCAGGAGATGAGTTTTTAGTGACCGTGGGTGTTGCTAATATTATCGAAGGCTCGGGCAAAGGCGCTGATGTTTCTGTGACGATTGAAGCCTCAGAGCATTTAGAAATTGTCGGCAATAATCGCGTTCAAATTAAAGTCGATGAGGGTGGCGAAGCTAAAGCAAGCTTTACTGTCAAAGCGAAAAAGCGGTTAGGTATCGCTGAACTCACATTTACAGCACAGCATAAAGAAGAAGCCTTTAGTCGAACAGCTAGCCTCAGTGTGCGGCCGGCGATGCCTTATTACTCAAATTTTGACAGTGGTTTTTCTGAGAGTAAAACGGCAGAGTTAAACATAGAGCGAAATTTATATCCCAATCTTGCCGATCAACAGGCCTCGGCATCGGCCAGTCCTCTAGTGTTGGTGGATGGTTTAACCTCTTATTTAGAGCACTATCCCCATGGTTGTACTGAACAGGTGGTGAGTAAAGTCTTTCCATTAGTTGGATTGATGACGCACCCGGCTTATGCGTCTCACGTGGGAAATGTTAAAGCACATTTTGCGCGTGTGATTACTAAGCTAAGAGAACGGCAGCAAAGTGATGGCGGCTTTGCTTTTTGGCCGGGCATTTCGCGCTCAGCAGAGTATCCCAGTATTTATGTCATGCACTTTTTAATTGAAGCGCAATCCTTAGGCTACCCTGTGCCTAGTGATATGCTGGATAGGGGTAAGTCTTTCCTCATAAATTATGTGAATGCTCCTGCGAGTTCATTACCCAGCAGTTCACTAATAGAAGCAAGAGATAGAGCCAATGCTATTTACTTACTGACTCGCTTAGGAAATGTAACGACTAACTACCTAGTCGATTTAGAAGAGTATTTAGATAAGCAATACAAAAAACAATGGCGTAAAGATGTATTGTCCGCTTATATCTCGGCAAACTATCAGCTCATGAAAAAATATGAGGTCGCTGTTGATTTAATT
>JBNKUQ010000146.1:0-4342 GCA_050298695.1 Cellvibrionaceae bacterium | reverse complement strand
ATGACTCATGATGACCGTTTCCGATAATCATTCCTCTGGCGAGGATAACGAGTCGTGGGGGACGAATCCCGGTCAACTATGGCTAAGATAAGCCGCTTTACGTAGTGCCTTTGCGAAGGGTGCGTAAAGGTGTGATCAACTGATTGCGTTGTGGTTATAAATTACTGGTTTATTTCATAGATTTTCCTCTTTTGAAAATATTTTTTTCTAAAAAAATATGATGGGTGATGAAAATATTTTATAAATATTTCGACAATATTAGTAAAATATTGATTGTTTGTTAAAAGTAATTTTCACTTTTTCGTACTCTCAAGTTATTGATTTTGTGAATAATAAAATATTTTTCATTATTGTTTTCCTCCAAATAAATTAAAAATATGTTTACAATAATTTTGAAATAATTATCAGTTATTGCATTCGTTTGTTTCTCTATAGTAACCCACTGTTTTCCGCAAAGAATTGCGGCTCGATTGGGCTTCGAGGGTCTTGTTTATTACCGATAATGCGAGCAATAAAAGATTGATACCACACTGAGGTAGTATTGATTACACAAAAATAAACTGCCTAAGCAGAGCTAGGTAATGAAGTGAAGCTATCAGCGATAGCCTGTTTAACCGGAAGGGTATAACACCCATATGGATTGGTTTGTAATGGTATTAACCCTCATCTACACAGTGTTAGCGTGGGTTGGAGTTTGAAAGGTATTTAAGGCGTTACTGCGTTTGATCACCAACCTATCAACAAGGTGGCCTTAGCGTGATCGTTCCTGCTTCACTCAGGGTGAAGTTCAAGTTCGTTTAGTATGATCGCTTTATTTATGAGAGACAAGTCATTTCTTTCATGGCCTTTTCATTTTTTAATGTGAATATTTAAATCAATTTTTGTTAATAGAATCAACAGAGTTTGCTATTGCCTGGCTCCCGTCACTACGCCAAGTTTGCGTAGTAACGGGAGCGGTTCTCAGTAGTCTGAAACATTACAGATTTTATTACGCCTTTTTCATCGACATTATCGCGCTTATTACTCTTATTATTTATTCAGGTTATTTCTTTTTTACTATTTTTTCGTGTGGTTGCGATTGGTCGTCGATGGTGTGTATATCCATTGAATAGAGGTTGGTTTAAGCACCTGATGATTCCCACTTTTCTCTATTGGGCGAGTGAGTCAAGGAGGCGAATGCAGCGGATTCCACAAGTTTATCCTGACGTATTCAGGGCGAAAAACTGTGTAAAGAAGTGCTAGTTATGATGTTGAAAAGTGAGTAAAATTTTTTAGTATGGTAAGTTTATCCCCAGTTTTAGTCGGTTCAGACAGAGATCAAGGCCAGTTCGGATCTTTCCAATGATAGCCGTAGTGTAGACTAAGATACATCGCCGCTAGCTGCCTCTGACCTTGATTACCCTTCTCTCTAACTTGTAGTAGGTTTTCTTCTGTAATCTCTTTTCCAACAAGATAGCGTAGATTCTCGGAATAATTCGCTTTAGTGGATTCCCACCAAAAATAACAGGCATCCGTATCTGCACAAGGCAAATCCTCTTCCCAAGCTTGCAACAGTAACTCATTGCTAGATTTTTGATTGAGCCCCTCATTGCCGAGATCTACGTACTCCACGGTTGGCTCCGTTTCAGCCATATCCAAGCGATTCTCTTCTATATCCACACCAGTAATCACTGAAAAAGCATAACCAGCTATTCGGTTTAAGGACTGGTCGGCCATGGCGTCAAAGAGATATCCCATATAATCCACCAAGCCCGCTATCATCGTTCCATGAATTTTTACACGTTGCGGTATTTCTTTTATCGTCCAGAGGTTTTCCAACCAGTATGTTAATTGTTGTTCATCTTGTTCCCTGATGAATAAAAGTGATAAACAATCTTCAGTAACCGTGCTCGGTGTAAACGCCATATCGATTAACTGTGTATGGGCAACTGGGTCTTGTAATAATATACCGGCGCGAACGGCAGCAAAGGCCAACTGATAATCGTCTGGTGTCTTCGGGTCTATATACTGCTGTTGAACATAGGATATATATTGATGGTGCCCCTGTTCTCCAATCCAGTTAAGTAACTGAATTTTTACAGCAGGATTTTGACTCAAAAAGAATTGATTAGCGTATTGGCTATCGATGTCCAGGCCATTTACTCTTAACAAAGCGACATAGCTCTGCTGAGCAATAGGCGAAGCATGTTGCCGAAGCGCAGCAAAGTACGCTTCCATATCGCTTTGCTCATGCCACAAGCAAGCATCAACAATTTCTCGATAATGGGTTTCTTCGGACGCATTCAAATGATCCAAGGCCTGCTTAAATAACACTATACGGTTATAGCGTATTGCTAAAACCGCCAACATAAAGCAACTGCCCCAGTCCGTCATATCCAACCAAGTTTCTACTGGCTGCCTCACTTCCAAGGCAATACCTAAGGCATCAATATACGCCTCTAGACGTTTTGCTTGGTGCCGATAATCGGCAAGATCGTAACGGGGATTTAACTTTGCCTGGTCAAATAAATACCAGGCAAAGGGAGCATCCTTAATTAACATCTCTTTATTGAGATCGGAGTAGTTAAAGTCCACTTTACTCATAATTACTATCTCTGTATTACTATCTCTACTTTGTAAATTTACATGGTTCATTAACTGATAATTTATCACGGTCCATTTTAAATAGCCCTGCGTTACTATTCTTCCGTTTTGATTGCATACTGCATAATTTTACCCAATACATATTCACTGCTTTCTTCATCTAAATAGGCACCACCAAATAGCACCTTCCACTCTTTGCCATTGTAAATAGCGGCAGAATTACGGCCAGCGGTCATCAGTAAACCGTGGTTAACATACAGGTGGCCGTGATTGGCAGGAACAAGATTGCCCTGGTATTGCACCATCACGAGTTGATCGTTTTCGATAAAAAACAGACGTTGGGCAGACGCAATATAGATAGTGCCTTGATAGTCAACCACATCGCTGAAATCGTATTTAAAATCGTGAACAACGGTGTGCCATTGATCACCACGGCCTTTTAATATTGCCCCGAAACGGCCCACAATATACACAAAGCCATCACTCGCACAGCAAATTTCAGCAATTTGCATTTTGGGCAAGGGAATATCAACCGCACTCCATTGCTCACCATCGTAGTGCCAAACATCACCATCGCCACCGGCAGCATATAGGTCGCGGTGAGAGTCAAAACCGTCGATGCATTCAAAGCCTGTCCAGAGTTGTTTGCCGCCTCTGGCGTTAATGGTGTCTTTGGTTGCCTGGGTTTGCTGACTTAACGCTTCACTAATAAAGGTCCATTGGTCTTTACCATCGCGGCGAAAAACACTGCGCATTAAGCCCGCCGCATAAATAGTGCCATGAATATTTTTTAAGGCTTTGATACCGCGTTGGGAGATGCCGTTTTCTTCCCAATGTTTGTTACTTCCCAAACCTCTGAAATAAATTTCACCATTATAATCCCCTAAAATCATTTCTTTATTATTATCGGTATGAACACACAAAGGATTTTTAAAATTATTTTCTTCAAAACAAAACCAGCCCCAAGGGCCAGAAGGATCACCTTCATAACCTATATGATATTGAATGGCATGCAGGGGCGGAAACTTTGACCAATTATCAAAGTCCTCGCCCATATCTTTTACACCAATACACCAAAATATTTCGGGACTTATAACACAACAATCAACAATAATTGTTTCATCGGCTAATTTTCTAACCACCTCATCTTTTATTACACCCGTCATTTTTTCATTCTCTATAATTTTTTATTCTTTATTACTACCACTGATCTCACCACCCCGATTCCCCGTAATCAATTGCGCAGTAAAATCACCTTTACAATCTTTATACGCTTCAGACAACTGAGCCTTTAAGCATTCATCATTACAGGGGACACCACTAAAAACACAGAGGGCACAATCTTTAGCATTGGGGTACATTCGGTTATGGGCTTCAATCGCATTTTCGAACGCGGTTTCTTTATCGATTTTTTTTGTGTCTTTTTTCCTGTCTTCGCTGGGTTTGTCTTTTGCTCTTTTTAAGCCGTATTTTTCGTGAACAATATCATCTAAATTATCGTGTAAGGTTTTATGGGTGCCATCATGTTGACTGGCACCTTCAGCGCATACCACGGGGGCTTTATTCTCGCTATAAGGTTTACAGGCACTTTTTGCCCAAGCGCTCGGAATTAAATGGTGTCCAGTTTGACCTGGGCAGCAACCGGCACTGTACCCCAAGCCTAAAAAATTTCTGACGGTAATACCATTCGTCTGTTCTGAATAAGTTTTTCCCTTATAAGTAACGGATTTTAACTCTTTCTTAGGCACATTATTTTTGC
>JBNKUQ010000145.1:0-4421 GCA_050298695.1 Cellvibrionaceae bacterium | reverse complement strand
CCAACCGTCCAACCAATCGGTTATTGCTGCCAATGAAAAAATGGCAGAGGCCATAGGAAAGCGCCAGTCATAAGGCAAGTAAAATACAATCACCAAAAGAGGAATAAAGACAATGCGCAATAAGGTGATTTGGTTAGCTAGATTCATTCGATGTGGATGCTCAAATATGACAGTCGGTGGTTCAAAAGAGTGACACGTTACTCATTACGCAAGGCACTGTAAATATCTTCCGCGATTTTTTTGCTGATCCCTGGCACTTTCAACAACTCACTCACACTGGCATTCTGAACGGCCTGCATCCCACCAAAATGCCTGAGCAATTCTCGGCGGCGCTTAGGCCCCACTGCCGGTATCCCTTCCAGAGTTGACGTTCTTCTTTTTTTATCCCGGCGCTGTTTGTGCCCGGTGATTGCAAAGCGGTGAGACTCATCACGAATTTCTTGCAACAAATGTAAGGCAGGTGAGTCACTATTGAGTGTTTTTTCACGGCCATCAGCCAGTATCAGTGTTTCAAAACCTGCTTTGCGAGTCGAGCCCTTTGCGATACCCAACAAAGCCACCTGGGATATTCCCAACTCTGCCAATACCGCTTTTGCAATACCCAACTGCCCCTTACCTCCGTCGACTACCAAAAGGTCGGGCAACACACCCTCACCTTTTTGTACTCGGGTATAACGTCGGGTTAATGCTTGTTCCATAGCCGCGTAATCATCACCACCTGTAATTCCTTCAATATTAAAGCGACGATAATCAGACTTTAAAGCACCTTGCTGGTTAAAAACAACACAAGACGCTACGGTTAATTCACCACTGCTGTGACTAATATCAAAACACTCTAAGCGCTCGGGAACGTCATCAAGGTCAAGAGCCTCACGTAACGATTCGAAACGCTTAATTAAACTGGCTTTACTTCCCAATTGTTGGAGTAAATTTTGCTCGGCAGCGGTAATCGCTAAGGATAACCATTTTTGACGTTGTGATTTTACATTATTTAGTAAAGTCACTTTACGCTTGGCTTTGTCAGCCAATACATCGAGTAACACCTGTTTATTCGTTTTTGGTAATACATGATTCACAATAATTTCATTAGGAACCTCTCTTGTAGCACTTGCCAGATAAAATTGTTCGACAAATGCCAATAAATATTCTTCTATGGGGCTATCCAGTTTATCCTCGTAAAAAAAGCTTTTACTACCTAGAATACGACCATCGCGTATATAAATGACATGTATGCAAACCTGCGTAGATTTTTTAAAAGCGGCAAATATATCAATACTACCACTACCCGCTTCCATACTGTGATCAGACTGAATACGTCTGAGCGCGGATATTTGATCCCTTAAAAATGCGGCTTTTTCAAAATCTAATTGATTGGCTGCCGCTTCCATATCATTGGCAAGTTCCTGCATTAACTCATTGGACTGCCCTTTTAAAAACATTTCTGCGTGTTGAATATCGAGCCGATAATCCTTTGAGCTAATATAATCAACGCAGGGTGCTGTGCAGCGATTAATTTGATATTGGAGACAAGGACGGCTGCGGTTGTTAAACACACTATCTTCACACTGCCGAATACGAAATGTTTTTTGCAAGAAATTAAGCGACTGATATACAGAGCCCGCATTGGGGTAAGGACCAAAAAAATGTCCCTTTTTTTTACGAGCACCACGATGGAAACTAATACGCGGATAATCTCCATCGGAGATAAAAATATAGGGGTAAGACTTATCGTCGCGAAGTAAAATATTATAGGGTGGCTTTAGCGCTTTAATTAAATTTTGTTCCAATACCAGCGCGGAAGATTCTGACTCGGTAACCGTTACTTCTATTGATGCAATTTTTTCAACCAAAGATTGTGTTTTAACACTGAGCCCCGACTTGGTCCGAAAGTAACTGCTTAATCGGTTTTTTAAATTTTTTGCTTTACCTACATAGAGAATTTTTTCATTGGCATCAAACATTTGATAGATGCCAGGACCCGTGTTAACCGTTTTAAGAAATTGTTTATGATCGAAAATATCGGAGGACATTAGATTAGTCTCTAGCTACAAGCTACAAGAATATAAATTTTATCTTCATATTTATGCAATTTATCTAGCAGCTATTGACTAGCAGCTAGTCGCTATTTATTCCAATGTATCCACATCAAAAACTTTATGTTTAATCGCTAAATGTACTAATTCCACATCGCTATTAATATCAAATTTTTCAAAAATACGGTATCGGTAGCTATTAATAGTTTTCGCACTAATATTGAGTTTTTCCGCAATCGTTACCGGTTTTTCTCCGCGAAAAATCATCGTCGCAATTTGTAATTCACGCTCAGACAATTGTTCAAATGGTGAAGCACTATCATCAACCACTCCAGTATTTCTCAATGCCATTTGTTGAGCTATCTCATGGCTCACATAAGAGCGACCGGACATTACCATTTTGATCGCTTTTATAACTTCATCAGGCTGAGTCCGTTTAGTAATATATGCTGAAGCCCCCGCTTGTAACAAGCGACTGGGGTATAGATCATCTTCACAAGAAGTGACTGCCATTACTTTGGCTTTTTCATTCACCGCTAACAAACGCCGTGTGGCTTCGACACCACCAATACCCGGCATTTTAACATCCATTAAAATTAAATCAGGACTTAGCTCTCGACAAAGCTTCAATGCCTCCTCTCCGCTACTCGCCTCACCAACAACATCGAAACCATCAACATCAGCAAGAATACGCGATAGACCCATACGCATTAGATCGTGATCATCAACGATAAGAATTTTGACTGTGTCCATATTTTGCTCATTAAATGACGAAACCCTTACGGCAAGCCTTTTATTATGCCTAAATACACGCCGAAGAGGCTTTCAAGTAAAGGTTTTTTTATTATTCACCCAGGCTTATCCGAATCATGACAATTAAACAAAAACTGTGCAAGCCCTGATTGATTAATCTGACCATGACTCTTCTACCGAAGGCTTAGTGCAGAATCACTATAAATCTGCTCTAACATAACGAAATGTCAGATTGATACGCTCTCCTATCGGTTTCGACGTTTTAGGAAGTTGGTGGTGCCAATAGTGCTGTATCTCACCAGACATCACGAGCAAAGAACCATGCCCCAACAAAACCTTTTTCAGAGGCACTTGCTTTTTATAGCGGTGCCGCAAATGAAAATAGCGTTCTGCACCGAGACTCAGAGAAGCAACAACGGGGTTTTTGCCTAGTTCAGGCTCATCATCACTATGCCAGGCAACACTATCGCCACCATCGCGGTAGCAATTAACTAATACGCTATTAAACCCAAAACCTGTCCTAGCCTCTACTCGCTGCTTTAAATAAAACAATACAGGTAGCCATGGTAAAGGTTGAAAATGATGCCCAGAGTAAGCATAAGGACAATGTTCATCACCATACCAAGCATTTAAGCGTGGAATTTTTACCTGCTTACCGTAAAGGTTTATTGTGCTCTGCTGCCAATTGACCTCTTGTTTTAATTGACTAAATAATTGAGACGCTTCTGCAGTAGACAGCCACTGTGGATAATAATCTAAAGAACCATCGACAATCGGTAATTGTTCATGCTCAGACTCAAATAAAGATTCCTGTTGGTTCATATCGCAAATGCACTCTATCTATTGACCAAAACCCTAGGCTCAATCTCTAGCTCAACTGCAAATATTTTCATAACAGAATCGCGAACTTTTTCCGAAAAATCTATTAAAGCATCACCCGCTAAATGATTTGGATTTGTAAGCACTAACGCTTGCTGTTCATGCATAGAAAAGCCGTCTACTATTCGGCCTTTCCAGCCTGCTCTATCAATCAGCCAAGCCGCCGCTAATTTATAGCGTCCATCAGCCAGTGGATAGACAACAACATCGGCACACTGTTGTCGTATCTGCTCGACCTTTGCTTTATTTACGATAGGGTTTTTAAAAAAACTTCCTGCATTAGGAAGCCGTTTAGGGTCAGGCAATTTACTTTGCCGGACAGCGATAACGGCATTAGCAATATCGACAGCACTCAAATCATTATCAGTTAGTCCCATTGCATTTAACTGAGAACGCAAAGCCGGATAACTTATATTGACTTCGGGCTTATTATTTTTTTCTGAGGATTGTTTTTTTAAGGTAAGTGCCACATGGGTAATAATAAAGGTATCTTTAAGTGTTTTTTTGAAAATACTCTCACGGTAAGCAAACTGACATTCCTCACTACTTAAACGATGTTCCTCGCCCGTAGCAATATCAATACCCCTTACATATTCACATACTTGATTAAGTTCAACACCGTAAGCACCAATATTTTGAATGGGGGCTGCCCCAACAGAACCCGGTATCAATGCTAAATTTTCGATGCCGTAAAAATTTTGCTGGGTACACCACATTACTATATTGTGCCAATTTTCTCCCGCCGCAAACTCTACG
>JBNKUQ010000144.1:0-4528 GCA_050298695.1 Cellvibrionaceae bacterium | reverse complement strand
AATTCAATCCAGCCGACCGCTAACACGTCGGCTGATTGATGCGTTATGAGTTTAGGCAGAGTTTAAAATGTATCAATATCATGGTTGGCTGAGTTCCTTTGAAAGTGCTAATGCTCAGGAAATCGAATCTAAATTAAAAGAAATTAATGCGTTTTATCCTGCAACAGCGGCTTATGTAAATGGAGAGTTACATATTTCATTCAGTGGTAGTCCAAATAGAGATCTTGGGCAAGCAAAAGAAATAATCAACTATTTGGTGGGAATGGGCATTAAATTAACTGGTTGTGTATATATTAACGATCCTGACTCTGAAAGATTCGATAAGTTTGATGTAATAAAAGTTGTAGAGGATGTCGTCACAGAAATGGAAGACAAAAATTTCACACCAGAAGAAACGGCACGGGTATTTAAATGAAAGCTCATAACACCTATATGACTGTACCAAACACCTATTGAGAGTCGGTCGGGCTTGCTCACGCATCCAGTTATGTATCACTCAGTCAAGGGGTAGTCACTATTCAAACAATGGTAAGGCGGATGGTATGTTCTGTCTAATCAAAGCGAGGGGGTAGGCAATGATGAAGCTCGAAGCTTAAACGGATACCATTGCATTGGATCTTGTTGCACGACACCACCAGTTATACCGGCTAGCTCAAACATACCATCCTAAACCAGTCAGTTTGTTCGAAAAAAATAATTCATATCAAAGACATCATTTCGCTTCATCATAAAGTAAACCGCTCGCCCTAATTTGTGAGACAGTTGGGAATCCATTCCCTGAAGATTGTAGCCAAATAACGCCTGCTAATTTCCAGGTGCCAATGGCGCACTAATTAATGCAGGTTCCCGCCTAAAAAACAATTCAGATGACTGCGTTGTTGGATAACACAAAATACCTGACGCTGCATAATCATTACCTACACATGTACCATAAGTAGATTGCAAAGCAATATCTTGAGTTGATAATTTTAATGGCTCACTTTCAAAAATATTGTGCGATATCATAATATCTTTCCACAATGCCACATCCTCGGATTTAGCATTTGTCTGATAAGGAACTCCTCCAAGTTCTGCGCCAACGTCTGCAGTGCTATCACCAATTTGATTATATGAAACAACCTGATAGCGGCTTGTATGAACGTACTCTACGGATGTAGACTTGGTCGACGCAGCATCTGCTCTCGTTCTACCTTCTATATCATCATTCCATCTGGATGGTTGTTCTGGGTTCCCATTCCAAACACCAGCTTCCCAAGTACCGCCAGAGCGCAGACAACCTCTTGGTGTTATTTTTTGTTTTGATGGAAGCTCATGCTCGCCACGGAAAAGACTTCGCATAATATTGAATCTATACCATCCGGCTATACGTAAATTATGCTCGCGTGCTCGTTGCATGCTTGTATCGACAATACCTAAAAAATTAACCATAGAACAAGCTGTTTGCCAAATATTTATTCCCGGACCACCATTCGTACTTAACGACTCTCCTACAATATTAACCGAACTTATGTATCCACCCTTGGGAAAGGGAACATTCTTACAACTCAACACACTACTACCAAAACACCTACCAGAAGAAGAATTAACATTTATACTGCCACCTGTTGCATAGGCTCGCCTATTCATATCAAGGTCATGTAATCCAACCTGATTATATGACATGGGAAAATCAACTCCACCTACTTTCAAACCTTCTATATAAATATTGGAAGGCCAACCGTATGTAGCAACTAGGGCATCTGTCAGGTTATTGGTATTAGCCGCTGTCGGGGCATTAGTCGGGCCACCAAAATTTGTCATTCCCACTTCAATATTACCATCAATTTCTGGGCGCGAATCTGCATCGTTACCAAACACCCCTATTTTGAAATTACTTTGGTTAAGTAGCGTTGCAATATTTTGAACAAAAATATCGCCCTTTTTGAACAGCACCAATTTGTCATTATATTGATCATAATCCAGCGTAATATTCTGCTTTGTGGCACCTGCAGGACAGGGTTTATCGTAACCAGTCCAGTCCGCAGAAGTATCAAGTGTATTGGAAATACAAACGGTATTAGCTGCCGTCCATTGGGCAGACTCAGATTTAACCGTTATAGTTTTAAAATCATCGCCCCAGTCACCATTGGCATTTTGTGCTCGCATACCGACGTTATAGGTACAAGTGCCGGTATCACATAAAAAAGTTTTGGTTACCATGGGAACATGGCCAGATTCATAGGCGGTATCACCTTCTACCCAGGTATACGTTTGTTTGTAAAGTGAACCATAGGTATCGGTCTCATCTGTATCAAAATCCCAATAATAGGACAACTGCGACCATACCCCATGACTGTCCAAACCTTGAGCTGTTGTTTTATCTGCACTAAAGACAACCGTACAGGGAGATGCACAACTGGTGCGAGAAGGGTTGATAACAGCATTAACTACGCCACTACCAGGTGCAGGACTGCTTGTGTCACAAACATCACCCATGCCATCTGCATCACTGTCTGCCTGATCAGCATTGGCCATTAGTGGACAGTTATCGACGGTATCAGCAACACTATCGCCATCATCGTCTGTATCACAAGCATCACCGATTCCATCATCATCGAGATCTTGTTGATTGGCATTAGCAACCGAAGGGCAATTATCAGTCGTATTGAATACACCGTCGCTATCGCTATCAGCAACCGTGGTATTCACCACGCTGAAATTAACTGTCATGGGTATTCCCGATTGGCCACCTTCATCGGAAAGCGCATAAGGTGTTGCCTTAATCGAACAATCACCTATATCCAACGTATTAAAATCCACACCCTGAGGCGCTACTGTATAAGGGGCGCTATTCTCAACTCGATTCAATGAAGCACAACTGGACATATTGATGCCAACACTGCCGGTATTGGCAATATCAGACGAAGTAACAGTAAAATTAAATGTAGCCGGCAATCCATTTAAATCAATAGTATCGCCATTCACGACACGTCTGATAACCTGCATATTTGCGGCATTAACCAGATCAAGACGAGTGAGCGAGGGAACCGATACCGCTTCATCGGTATCACACAGATCACCTATACCATCATTATCAACATCACTCTGGTCGCTATTGGCAGTGGCTATACAATTATCAATTGAGTTGGCAATACCATCATTATCATCATCAATATTGGGATCAGATGACGAGCCATCAGTGGATGTTGATTCGGTATTAGTATTGGATGATGAACTGGCGCTGCCGCTTTCAGACTCGCTACCACAAGCAGCAACAAGGAGTAAAACGATAAGAACAAGAGACCGAATAAGCAAAGTTGCACTAACAAAACTCGTTGAAATCTTGCAGTTTGGGACAAACCTCATAATACACCACCGTTAAAGTACTTCGATATCCGTCGATTGTTAAACGCGCAATAATTATCCCTTTGCATTTCTATTCTTATAGTAGTATTTCGAAGATACTTTAAAGGAGAAGCACTTCCAATTTTTATAACACGATTTCCATTTTGGGTAAGTTATCTGTGCGCGTACGCAGACAACTCACACTAATCAGATCGTACTCGGTTAACGAAATATAAACCAGCTTGCAGGAATTATATTTTTGCGACAAATTTCACAATACTGTCAATTAATTGCCTTACGGATACAGCCAAAGGTAGCGTGACAATTTTTTGCCACGATCTAAGAAGAAGGGTCAAGCAAAGGGGTCACAGGCAAAGGGGTCAAGTATCATATTGCAGGGTCACCAAAGGGGCAGGTTGTCTTTTGCTTTTTGCGGAAATGGCAAAAGGCAAGACTTTGCACCCCGTTACTTTAAGGGCGAGATTATCCCCAAACGGGGTGTAAGCAAAAGCACAACTAGACTGATGAGAGCCATTATTTTGGATTATAGCTGTTTGACAAACTTTACAGTACAAGCTAACTGTAGCTTCAAATGAGTCGTTATAGTGGATTAGTTTTTTTGTATCGATTCCAGGGGTAATATCATCGTCATCGGATTAGCTGGTGATTCTAAAAAACTTCTCGCTGCGTAATACTGTTTCGCTTGTTCTGATATCGCATGAACAACAATCGCTTTTATACCGGCAATGTCTGCGGCTTGTAGTATACGCAATATGGCATCACGCAATAATGCATCGCCCAACCCCTCTCCTTGATATTTTTGATCCACGGCCAACCTTCCTAACACCATCACAGGAATGGGGCTTGGCATATTTCTTTTAACTTTTCGTGGAGCTTGATCAGGTGAGATAGAACCCGTCGCCAAAGCATAGTAGCCGATCATCTCATCATTATCGGTACAGATAACATAGGTTCGAGACGCACGATAATTTTCATTACGATAAGCTTTCGTTTTTAACCAACGATCAAGGGTAGAAACTCCACAGAAAAAGTTACGTTGTAGAGCCGGCTAAGGGTAAAGGCTTAAAAATGCGGGATCAGTAACTTGTTGATTTTGTTGAAAAAGAGGCTCTACATCATAAACGGGGGACACCGGTATTTATTAAACTTGATTTGCGAAGATCAATTTAATAAAGGTAACACC
>JBNKUQ010000143.1:0-4603 GCA_050298695.1 Cellvibrionaceae bacterium | reverse complement strand
GCCTGCCCCAGAGAACCAACGCTTCGATAGGTGGTCTCAAGGTCATGTAAATACTCAAGAACATCAAGTTCCCCCATAGCAAACAAAGTGGTTCTGTCGTTGCGAAAAATATTACTCACTGAAAAATGCCTAAAACCATAATGACGCCGATCAAACGTCACTGTTGGAACAATTTGGCTAAATTCGCGACTAACCTTAGGCACCACTTCCCCCCAGTACTGAATATTCCCTTGATAATTTGGGCCTTTCGAATCAAGCAAGCCGTCCACTTCATTAATATCAACAGAAAAACCAACTTGTCGATAGCGTCGACTATTGAGCCCAAAGGATTTTGAAAACTCTTTTTTGTGTAGCGTGTCGCTACTACAAATAAAAGCAAAGGAAACGGGAGTATTCCAATCGAAATTTTGAATAATCAAGCTAGAACCAGATCTAACAATCGTTCCGGAATAAAATGTTTCTATATCTTTATCGAAAACTCGGTGCGCACCAACATACGCTTTACCATCCAAGCTAATCAGCGGTACTACTCTTAAGCTCCCCTCAAAAAGCTTACCGTAATTAAATGATTTTGTTCGGCTCGTCAAAAAGTCATGTGTGATCATTGCATCAAATTCATTGCTTTTCTGTGTATAACCTACACTTAAAGGAAACTCGTCTTCCGTCGAGCGCTCCATTATACTATTTGAATAAAGCTGGCTGTTTAGTGGTAAATCAATTTTGCTACTTAATGATTTTCCCACTTGACAAGTAAAACCGTAACGCATATCCGTTAAATTGCCTTCTCGATAATATTCTTCTAGCTCGCTTAATGTTCGGCTCTTAAAGAAACGCGCCATAGGTTTAATGCCTCTATATGTCTCCAGAGGCAATTGAAAGAACGGCTCAATAATACAACCCATTTTACCCGCATATTGCGCTTCATCCGAAGACAACTCACTAAGATCAGCTTTATCCAGCGGTAGTGCAATACCCTCATAAACTGGTCCATATATATTTAGGTTGTCATATCGATTCACTTGCAAAGTAACCGGAGCCGGATTTTGCAAACCTTCTTTACTATCTTTAAATACAATCAAAACACGAATCGGTATCGTCGGAGATAAAGGTTCAATATCCTCATCTACTTTGGGGCGATCTACAAGCAACTTCCAGGATTTTTGGTCTTTGTCGTAGTAATAAACCGCTGTACGCAAATAAGATTTTTTATTAATGTGAGAAAAACGGACATTAAATACCTCAGCAAATTTTTTAATATCTTTTGTCGAAAAATGATGAACTGGAAAATATTGGTGAAAATTAGACACTAAGTGACCATCTAAGCCATGTGGCATTTTAGCTAACATATGTATGCCATCAATCGATAAGGAGGTTTTATCTTGCATTTGCGCCTTAATCTTTGAGGCTGACAATAGACGATAATTGTCATCAAGGCCAAATAAAGCATTTGCATCCCGAAGCCCAGAGAAATCTGGGTCGACTGCAAACAACCAATACTGGTCCATAGAAATATAAATATTTTTATAAGGATAAGACCATTGATCATTCAAAATAAAATTATCAATATACTCATCAACTTTATATTTTTCTATTAGGGTCACCAACTCATCTGAATTAGATGCTTCTATTGAGGCACGAAATAGCAAGGCCATCAAACCGCTAACGGCTTCACATCGAAGTCGGTATTGTGCTTCCCACATTTTCTCTGGATGTTTCTGCAATTCTGCAGCACTCAAGCCGTCAATTTTTTTCAACTGACTGCGGTTATAAGCAAACTCGCTACCTAATTGATTTAAATCTTTTCTATCTTCAATAGCCTGAGCCAAGTATTGATCAGCAAGCCAATTATCAACTAACAGTACCACTTTACCTAAAATTTCACCGGCTACCTGACTAAAAGCAATGGCATTGGCAACTACCGCGGTCACTGGGATAACCATAGCAATCCCCAGTGCCACATTCGCAGCAGCCATAGCGGCCCGCATCTTCTCGCTACCGTAATCCATTTCGGCCGCCACGGCCGTTGCACGAAACCGCTCAAGATTGCCGATACCTTCACGTTCGGGACAGCCTTTTTCATAATCAATACTGAATAAAACCGCTTTCACACGTCGATTTTTAATGCGATTCTCAAATAATTCATTATCAAAAAGAGGTTTTTGATAGCCATAACCCGTACTCGATATTTTTTTGGAACTCACGTTAAACTTTACCAGCATATCTTTCACCGCTTTTGCCCGGCGCTCAGATAAATCTAAATTATAACTATAACCGCCTAAATTACAGGTGTGTCCTTGAACCTCTATCGTTGCATCGGGATAAGCATTTAAAAGTTCATTTATTTCTACGGCAATGGTCCGCAGCATTTGTTCATCGCCAGCGTCAATGTAACTACTACCCGGTTTAAAATTGATATTGATATCAATCGCTTTATTTAGGTCATCACGCTGACGCGTCACTTTATAATAGTCTACATTCACAGCGGCAAAATCGGCTAAAACCTTGTCTTTTGTAAGCTCAGCATCAAAAATAGTTGAAAGGCCTTTCGCAGAGCCATAAACATTGACCCCCAAATTAGCAGCAGCAATACCACTACCAAAGATTCTGCTGGCGCGATAAGGAATGCTCAACTTTCCTGGAAATGACTCTTTATATTTTTTTAAGTCACTCAGACTAGTCGGCGATACTTTTATATACTCTTCTAGTAAAACGTCTTTTATTGGTTTTGATATATTTTTGGCATAATCACCAATGGCATCGCTCAAATCTCCCCAAGCGGAATAACCATCTATTGTAGTAAAACCGAAATCAATCACTGATTTCACCGGCGTATTTAAATTATCACTAAAATGGTCATGTATCGCTTGCGCCATAGTTGTGAAAACAGCATGCTGTCGTGCCAGGGTTTTTGCTCTGCCTTTTTTGGAGGTTGCCGTTGAAATACCAGCATCTAATAAGCCTTTAATTAATTTACCTTTTGCATTAACAGTGCTCCACGTATCCACAAACTCATCTATGCCTGCCAAGCTATCTGAGGCACTTTCGCTACCTAAGCTGCTGACCTCGCCCCGCGCTTTAGCCATTGCAGCCTCCAGTATATGCGCATAATGATGGGGGAATTGCTGAATTAAACTCTCTTCGAGAGTGATTGGATTACAGGTGACCAAATCAAATTCACCGGCTATATTTTCAATGGTAAAATTGAGCATGGCGCCTATTTGGTATTGATCAGGGCTGCCCGTGTAACCACCATTGGCAATATGCTGACTCCAATTATTGTCGGTTGTACCATCAAGTTGGATCACAAAACGATAAAAACCTTTGGGTAAAGTATCAGGACTGCCACTGATGACAGCCATATAATGGTTTTCTAACTCATTTAACCCTTCATTCAACTCTTTATTCCAAAGTATTTCTAATGGCTCTATCGCTCCAGGAGCAAAAACAAGGATCTCTTTATCTACATCGACAGGGACTTTACGACTGATGGAAAGCGTCAAGACACGGGTGCGCGGCAGAATATAGCCTACGATATGGGATATTTTCTGGCTTTTTAACCGCTTATACCAGTCTCGGTATCTTTTATCTCTCTCGGGGTTTTGCGGGTCATCGATAGGGCTGCGTAATACAGGCCCTTTCACTTTTTCTCCTGTTTTGGGATCCA
This sequence comes from Cellvibrionaceae bacterium, assembly GCA_050298695.1. Taxonomy (GTDB): domain Bacteria; phylum Pseudomonadota; class Gammaproteobacteria; order Pseudomonadales; family Cellvibrionaceae; genus CANLBN01. Next base: position 939 of record JBNKUQ010000143.1, on the reverse strand, counting down.
TTTGGTCAACCGCCACCTCAATCTCCGCAAGAGTATGATGCGGTTGCACCTGGTTATTGCCCTGGCCGTAGCGTTTCATAAACTCGATCAGCTCTTTCTGCCAATCCTCTTTTTTATCTTCAGCTATAAAACCCGCAGCCGTGGGAGGAACGACGATAACTGAGCGCTTTCCGTCCTCGGTGGGCTTTATGGGTTGCTCTTTATCAATATCCATGATCGGGTGCAGGGGTTGGCGGGGCTCGATACCGCTCTTTTTAGCGGCGTAAAGCACCGCATTTTCATTGCTAATAGCAATCGCCGGTTTTTGCTCGTCGTAAGTGGTGTTCTGGGGGTCGCCCAAAAATAAGAGCTGTTCCGGCAAGGGCTCGACTTGGCTCACTAACTGAATATTGCCTTTCGCTTTAGGTGTATTGGGTACGGGCGCATAATAACCCCGCAGTAAGTATAATTTAGGGAGCTGTGAAATTGATGACATAATGACGTCCTCTTGTCCTTTCCTGTTGGTTACTGGCGTAAATGGGGGGGCACAACCACGATGGATCGCCCGCCTGTGGTATTATTAAATTCTAAGTTGGTCCCAGCTCTATATGGGATCTCTCTGAATGATTTTGTTTCAAAGTTATAAAACCGCCAAGTTGCCGTGACTTCTTCGGTATCTACATCATAGATCGACCAGAAATAATAGACTTCATTGTGATTATGAGTAAACTCAATAGAGTGGCTTTTTCCTAACAACTCTTTAAAACTACCCTTCCACAAAACTTCACCATTTTCCAAATTTATATAATATCCTTTCTCCGAAGAATAATTCATAATCAAGCGCTTTCTATCCGGCGATAAAGTCGTGCCTAAATTACCACCCGGTGAAGGGTAGGTGTGGCTCTCAATAACCTCTCCCTGTAAATTTAAAAAAACATAACCCGTTTCCGCTTGCACAAA
>JBNKUQ010000142.1:0-4730 GCA_050298695.1 Cellvibrionaceae bacterium | reverse complement strand
TTATGGTGATCAGCGCTATCCAAGGGGGCTTTGTTGTAAGCCGGGCGCATCATGAGCGAGGTTCGGTAAACGTTGCTGCAAAAGGTGTGTTGTCTTTGCTGAGCGTAGCGGCAAGATAGGTTAAATCCCTTTTTTTAAATCAAAATTGTACCTACCGGTATGTAAAATCGAGGAAAATTTCAATGGTGTCACAAAGTGTACAGTTGTTAGCCCCAGTATTATTTATCGTGATCTATGGTTCGGGTTTTGTGGGAACGAAGTTAGGTTTGCCTTACGCTGAACCTTTTACTTTTTTGACTCTACGTTTTTTATTAGCCACATTTTTGTTGGGTGTCATCGCGTTTTTTCTAAAAGCTAAGCGAACATTCATCTGGCGCATCAATGATGTGTTTTGGTTGGTTGTTAGCGGTCTATTGCTACAAGGTGTTTTGTCTGCGGGCACGTTTTATGCGATTTATTGCGGTATTAAACCCGCTGTCGCGGCATTGATTATTGCCCTGCAACCATTGTTGGTTGCCGTTTTAGGTGGCTTTTATTTGGGCGAGAAGGTAAGCATGCAGCGCTGGATTGGCCTGTTTATTGGCATTTTTGGCGTTGCAGTGGTGGTGGGTGACGGTTTATCCCGTGACGGTATGACGTTAGTTGGACTGGGGTGGTCTGTACTGGGTTTACTAGGTCTAACACTGGGTCAGCTCGTACAGAAAAAACACTGTGCATCCATGGACTTATTTGCAGGAGGTTCTCTTCAGTCTTTTAGTGCTGCCATTGCTATGGTGGTGTTCGCTTTTTGTTTTGAATCTATGCATGTGGATTGGTCGGTGGAGTTTTATATGGCACTAAGCTGGATGGGTGTGGGTGTATCTGTGGGTGCTTTAAGTTTGTTGTACCTGATGTTGCGCCAGTCTACGGCAAACCAAGTGGCTTCACTGTTTTATGGGATTCCAGTTTCGGCGGCGTTGATTGCATGGCCTTTATTCGGGCAAATTCCGACGCTAATTGATTGTCTGGGCTTTATCCTTGTGGCCTTGAGTATTGTGGTGGCAAATAGCCATTTTCAGCCGATTATCCATAAGGCAAAGCGGCTTGAGTGGGACTGATCTTTTTTAATTTAATTGTTATTTGAAATCAGTGACTTATAAAGTTTTCGATAAAATAATGGGGACTGCTCCAGCAATCTCTTGATCCTTTGCTAGACTTTTATGTAGATCATTATTTAGTCTAATCTTAGGTGTTGTAATCATGAAAAAACAAAGTGGAATGGCTGCGGTCATGATAATGCTGGTGCTATTTATTGGTCTCGCCGTCGCTGGTTATTTTTGGTGGACAGAGCATGAGCAAGGCTTGATATTGACCGAAAAGACGGAAGAGTTGGGGGCGAGTCTAAAGTCGAGCAAGCGTGAATTGCGAGAAATGACGACAAAACTAGATGACGAGCGCTCTCTGGTAACTAGCTTGAAGCAGCAGTTGCAAAAAGTCGCTGCAGAGGCCGAAGAAACCAAACAGCAACTCACTGATGTTGAATCAGAAGCCGCGGATACAAAAGATAAGTTTGGTTCTATGCAGCAAGAAATTTCTCGCCTACAAAATGAATTAGACGAGGCCACTAAATCGCAGCAACAAGCGATAGATGAAGCCGTTGCAGAGCAGGTGGCGACTAATGCAACGCTAACAACAGAACTAGAGGCGGCAAATGCTAAAGCAGCTACGCTAGAGACAGAGATGGCTGAGTTGCAAGCGTCTATGACCACTCAAGAACAGGATGCGAATCAAAAAGCGCAAGATTACGCAACCCTAGAGGCCTCTACTCAAGTTCAAGCGACAGAGCTAGAGCAGTTGCAGAAAAAACTAAGCGAAATGAAAGCGGCATTAGCCACCGAGGGTGAGAAATTAGCGCAGTATCGACAGCAAGTGGAAGCGAATTCGAGTTTGGCGGATGAAAAGGCCTCCTTAGAGCAACAAAATCAGTCTCTGTCAGCCGATAACTCGCGCTTGCAAGAAGAAAAAACAGCACTACAAAAACAGGTTGATGAACTCAATCAAGCGCTTAAAGCGAGTTCTGATACTGCTACCGAGTTGCCTCCAGCAGCAACGCCAGTCAATAGCACACAAATCTGATTTTAATCTATTTTCGTTATTTTCGCGGTAGTGAGAATAACGTATGTTTTTTCTATCCGTTACCATTTAATCGATTAAAAATATCGCTTAACTTTAACATCGATAGTGTCATCCTAATTTTATCTTGTAGCGAATAAAGTAAAAAATTATCAATATTCTTAAAGGCAATGATAAATGGGTGATTCTGTTGGCGTTAAAAAACGCGCTATGCTTCTCGAACATCTAAGTCAGTTTGACTATTTGGAAAAAGTGATTATCGAGTCCCTGGAGCAATCACTCTATCGTTTGGATGTAGTGATTGGTGGTCACACTTACTACGTCAATGAATCCCCCGGAAAAAGTTTGACCAGACGTAGCATTGCCGATATTCAGTCGTTGTTAACCCCTTATATTATTCACAAAATGTACTTGCGCCAGGTGAGCCCTTACGATGAGATGATGGGACAAGACATCAGTCCCTCCAGTAATGAGTTACTGGTTCCCTTGGGTAATTTTTTTGACGATCTAATAATAGAACAAAGAAAATCTATTCAACATTAATTCCGCAAAGTCATTTAGAGGCTGTTATGATACGGTGCTTCGCAGTACTAATTGAGCGCCTATGTTTTTAGATATCCATCTGCTCTTATTTCTTGTTGTTATTGCCTTGTTAACCGGTTTTGTTAAAACCGGTCTACCCGCATTGGGTGGTTTTATCTCCGTGATGATGGTTAGTGCTTTTCCACCCAAAGATGCCCTAGGAATAACTTTATGTTATCTCATGGCCGGCGATTTAATGGCGGTGAGTTTGTATTGGCGACAAGCAGATCGCCAAGAATTACGCAAAATGTTACCAACGATTTTGATGGGTATCACATGTGGCATTCTTGTTTTAACCGCTGTTGATAATGCGGTTTTAGGATTAGTTATCGGTGCCATGATTATCTTTTTTGTGGTGCTTGAACCTTTTCGCGAAGCAGTTACTGCATGGGCAATGCAATACTTATTTTGGGTGAGAAATATATCCGGTTGGCTTGCCGGTTTAACAACAACCGTTGGCAATGCCGCGGGCCCCATTTTATCTTTGTATTTTTTGTTACTCAAATTAGATAAACACAGTTTTACTGGTACGGCGGCGGTTTTCTTTTTATTAGTTAATTTGACCAAGTTGCCATTATATGGAGCCATTGGTATTTTTAAAGGGTACTATTTTTGGAGTATTGTCGTTACAATCCCTCTTGTTTTTGTTGGTGGTTTTTTAGGAAAGCATTTTTTACATTGGATTCCTCAAAAGCAATTTACTCAAGCAATATTATTTTTAACCGGCTTGTCAGGTTTGATCTTGGTCATCCGTTACTTTTTTAACTTTTAACTTAGAGATAACACTATGTTACGCAATGTATTAACAGCGATTACTATGTACTTTTTCTGTGCTTTTGTTACCGCGAGTGAGTCGTTAAAGCTTGATATTATGACTCAGCATGGGGAGGGTAGTGTGCTGATTAATCTATTACCCGAGGCTGCGCCTAAACATGTAGAACGTATTAAACAACTCGTTGCCGATGGCGCCTATAATAATGTAGCGTTTCATCGCGTCATTGATGGATTTATGGCGCAAACGGGGGATGTCGAGTTTGCCAATAAAACAAAATACAATGATCGCCTAGCAGGAACGGGGGGATCGTCTTACCCCGATTTAAAAGCAGAATTTTCTACCATTTCTTTTAAAGCGGGTATTGTCGGTATGGCGCGCAGCCGTAATATTAATTCAGCCAATAGCCAATTTTTTATTATGACTGCGGACAATAGTGGCTTAGATGGAAACTACACGGTAATAGGCGAAGTGACTGAAGGCTTAGAATTAGTGAAAGCCTTAAAAAAGGGATCGCGTACTGCCAATGGTAAAGTAGAAAACCCTGATTATATTATCAAGGCTTCTATTGTTGAGTAATGGGTGCTTTCAAGCATCCTGGTATTTAGAAATATCCTTGTCATGATTTAGAGTACGTTTACTTAAAACCGTACTCTTTTTCACAAAAATAAATGGATAAGTGTAGATCAAACTCGTCGAGTTTGGTGTTGACACATCGCCAAAAAGAAGCAGGGTAGACATTGCTGTCGCAAGGGTTGCTACCGTAGTTTTTTCCAGTTTTAGTTGAAAGCTCGGCAATGACTTTTTTACATTCCTGCTTAGCTTCGCGTTCATCATTTTGCGCATTAGCCAGTTGAGTTAAACTCAAGCTGCCTATTGTTGTTACTAGTACGCCTGTGACGAACACAAACTTGCGAAGAGAGTTAAGTGTGACGGGTAACTTCATAATTAATCCTATAATACTCAAAATATTAAATAGTAAAACGACGCCCCAGCTGTCAAAAATCGTTATACATTATTATAGGATGTAGCGGTTGTGCGACTCAGGCCAACAAGTTACTGTTGGCGCGAGAATGATAAATGGATGGAGATATTTAAACAAGTACTATTTTTAAGCAAAAGCAATAGCGCCTTTCCCAATACCCTCAAAGGCTTTTACTTGAAAATGATGCAGGGGCTGTTGTTGTTTAAGGGTTTGAGCAATGTGTTGCGCAATAAACTCAACGGTAGAGTCTGTATCGATCAAGTGACAGCACTGTGCAGG
>JBNKUQ010000141.1:0-4766 GCA_050298695.1 Cellvibrionaceae bacterium | reverse complement strand
GCTTACCATGAGGCGGGCCACGCCATCGTGGGTTACCTTTCTCCGGAGCATGATCCCATTCACAAAGTTACAATTATTCCTAGAGGTCGTGCGCTAGGGGTGACACAATTTCTACCTGAAGCGGATCGAATAAGTACAAGCCGTCTTAAGCTGCTTGGTGAGATCGCAACATGTTATGGTGGCCGCATTGCAGAAGAGATCATTTATGGTCGGGATGGCGTTAGTACTGGCGCTTATCAAGATATTAAAATGGCGACCCAATATGCAAGAGCCATGGTGGTTAACTATGGTCTAGCTGATAACGATAAGTTGGGGCCTTTGGATTATGATTCACGTGATCAGGATGGAATCGGTTCAAGACATTTTTCTGCAGGCACAGCGGCAATTATTGATGAAGAGGTCAAGAGGATAACCGATGAGTGCTACGAGAAGGCAAACCGCTTGTTGGAAGAAAATCGCGACATTCTTGAGTCCATGAAAGATGCGCTGATGGAGTATGAAACTATCGACTCAGAGCAAGTGGATGATTTAATGCAGCGTAGAAAAGTTCGTCCACCTAAAGATTGGCATAACCCTGATGATTCCTCTTCGACTGGCACAGTGGCTTCAGATGGTAAAAAGCCGGGTGCAGATCCCATCGGTGGGCCTGCCGGAGAGCACTAAACACATAAAGTGAGACCTTTGCACGGAAGATGGTTTTGCTTTCAGGCAAGATACCCCCTTGAGGGCTAAGCCCGCATGGGAGCAAAATGTCTTTCGTGCAAGAGTCTCAACATGAAACTATTCTTTAGCTTCAAGTCAGTTACCAGCCTACACAAAAATTTACCGGGTTGATAATTAGCTTGGAGCTTTTTACTTTAGAGCATTTAATTTTTCTATGCTTCATCCCTACCTTGATTTATCCCGTCCCCGCTTAATGGCTATTCTAAATGCGACTCCAGATTCATTTTCTGATGGCGGGCGCTTGTACCGTGGTGACCAGCTTGATTCCGGCTTGGTTGAACGATGTGTAGAGCAGTTTATTCAAGATGGGGCAGAGATTATTGATATCGGAGGTGAGTCAACTCGTCCTGGCGCACAATCAGTCTCCTTGCAAGAAGAGATGGATCGAGTGTTACCCATCGTTGAATTGGCGGCAAGGCACTCTGATTTGGCGATATCCGTCGATACCAGTTCCTCCGAGCTTATGCGAGAGGCGGCCAAAAAAGGGGCTCACCTCATCAATGATGTTCGCGCCTTAACTCGCCCTGGCGCTCTTGATGCTGCAGCATCACTAGATTTGAATATTTGTCTAATGCATATGCAAGGTTCCCCGCAAACCATGCAGAATGATCCTAGTTACAATAATCCTTTTACTGAGGTCAGTGATTACCTGCAACAGCGAGTGCTTGTTTGTTTAGAAGCGGGTATTAAGCGCGATAAAATCTGGATTGATCCAGGTTTTGGTTTTGGAAAAAGCTTAGAGCATAATCTGATTTTGTTAAGGCAATTGCCGGAGTTGGTTAGTTTAGGTTTTCCCGTGCTGGTAGGGGTGTCTCGTAAGTCGATGATTGGCCACCTTTTGGGACGTGATGTAAAAGATCGTTTACCGGGAAGCTTAGCTTTAGCCTTAATGGCCTTAGAGCGCGGTGCTAAAATACTGCGGGTGCACGATGTAGCGGCCACGCGAGATATTATCGACAGTTTTATTGCTGTCGCTGATGAAATTCCTCAACGATAATTTTTATATTTTTTGTTAAACTGCTCCGAAAAATTGAGCACATAGGAAGACACTTATGTCGAGAAAATATTTTGGTACCGATGGAATTCGTGGGCGAGTTGGAGATTATCCCATTACCCCTGATTTCGTACTGAGGTTGGGTTGGGCGGTTGGTCGAGTATTTGCGCGCAAAGTAAGTGGTCAAAAGTTAGTACTAATTGGCAAAGACACCCGCGTTTCCGGTTACATGTTTGAGTCTGCACTGGAAGCTGGGCTGATTAATGCTGGCGTTGATGTGGGTTTGCTTGGGCCTATGCCAACGCCTGCGATTGCTTATCTCTCTCAGGCTTTCCGTGCTCAAGCTGGTATAGTTATTAGCGCTTCCCACAACCCATATTATGACAATGGTATTAAGTTATTTAGTGGCGCAGGTGCCAAATTGCCTGATGAAATTGAATTGGAAATAGAGGCAGAGCTGGAAAAAACTATGGTTAGCGCTGACGTTTTGGGGAAAGCAAAACGAATAGACGATGCCAAAGGCCGCTACATCGAGTTTTGTAAAAGTACCTTGCCTCGTGGTTTACAGCTCAATGGTTATCATATTGTATTGGATTGTTCGAATGGTGCGACTTACCAGGTTGCTCCTAGCGTTTTTCAGGAGCTGGGTGCCACCGTTGATGTTATTCATGCTGCTCCTAATGGTATGAATATCAATGAACAATGTGGTTCCACAAGTCCAAGCAGTCTACAGCAAAGGGTAAAAGAGCTGGGAGCTGATTTGGGTATTGCATTTGATGGAGATGGTGACCGCGTTTTATTTGTCGATCATAACGGTGATTTGGTTGATGGTGATGAGCTTGTTTACATTATTGCAATGGGGCGCCATAAGCAGAGAGGATGTAATGGTGTCGTTGGGACCTTAATGTCCAACTACGGTTTGGAAATGGCTTTCAAAGAGCAGGGGATTGCTTTTTCTCGAGCGGGTGTTGGAGATCGTTACGTGATCGAAATGATGCGCAGTAAAGGTTGGGTTTTGGGTGGTGAGTCCTCTGGGCACATTATCTGTGGTGATGTTACCACAACAGGTGATGGTATCGTCTCTGCGCTTCAAGTTGTGAAAGCCCTCAATATATTGTCCTTATCGCTTGCGGAAGCAAAGTCCGGCATGAGCAAATTGCCCCAGAAAATGATCAATGTTCGTTTTCCTGAAAGAGTGCAGCTGTCTGATAATCCCATTATTGATGATGCGGTATCCCGTGCTGAACAGGAATTGGCGGGCAAGGGGAGAGTACTCTTGAGGCCTTCGGGAACAGAGCCTGTCGTTCGGGTAATGGTAGAAGGGGAGGACTTTGAGCAGGTGAGTGATCTTGCGCGTCGCTTGGCTTCAGTGGTTGAGTCAGCATTGGGGGTGTCGCAGCAAGCCCCTCCGGTGTTAAAGGTTGCTGAATAGTGATTCCACAAAGAGTATTTTGTCTCCTGGGGGTTCGAAAATATCTTTTGAGGGAAGATCTGAATCCTAATACCTTCTGGTTTTATGTATATATTCATTAAGTCAGTTGTAACTTGTACCTATCTCCGTTAATATTGCCGCCGCTTAAAAAGCAGCTCCCTTTTAGACCGGTGTGAGTTGTTTCCATTCACCAGGACCATCCTAGGAAATCTGTTTTATGCGTCGTTCCTTCATTATTGGTAACTGGAAAATGAATGGTTCCAGGGCCGAAAATGATCAGCTATTAGCATCTTTATCTGAGCAAGCGGCTAATCTTAACGGGGTTGAGTTGGCGGTATGTGTGCCTTTTGTTTACATCGCGCAGGCTAGCGAAAGTTTAGCCGCTAGTTGTATTGCCTTTGGTGCTCAGGATGTGAGTGTGCATCCAAGTGGTGCTTATACAGGTGAAATATCAGTCGGTATGTTGGCTGATTTTAATTGCCATTATGTTATCGTTGGGCATTCTGAGAGGCGTCAGTATCACCAAGAGGGAAATTTATTGGTTGCTAAAAAAGCCCTTGCTGCCTTGAAAGGTGGGTTGACGCCAATAGTATGTGTGGGGGAAACGCTTGAACAGCGTGAGTCAGGTGATACTTTAAGCGTTATTGAACAGCAGCTTAGTTCAGTTCAAGCGGTTTTAGATAATGACAGTTTGTCACAGATTGTTATCGCTTATGAGCCAGTTTGGGCGATTGGTACTGGTTTGACCGCTAGCCCTGAGCAAGCGCAAGAAGTACACGAGTTTATTCGTAAGAAGCTTTCTGGGGCTGCTGATAAGGTCAGTGTCCTCTATGGCGGTAGTGTAAAACCAGACAATGCAAAAGCATTATTTCAGCAGCCAGATATCGATGGTGCGCTAGTGGGTGGTGCATCCTTGGATGCATTGGCATTTATTCAGATTGCTAGTGCGGTTTAGGTAGCTATAACAGTTTTTGTTATCTAAATAGCAAGCTAAGTTAAAAACAGTAGGTAAAGATCGATGGAAAATATCGTCATTATAATTCACGTTATTGTTGCATTAGCTATTATTGGACTTATCTTATTGCAGCAGGGTAAGGGTGCGGAGGCGGGTGCCTCGTTTGGTGGTGGAGCATCGCAAACAGTTTTTGGTAGCCAGGGTGGAGGTAGCTTTTTTGCAAAAGTGACTGCAATACTGGCGGTTATCTTTTTTGTTACTAGCTTTTCTCTAGCAATTATTGCTAAGAACAAGGCTTCTGTTTCTTTGGATACAGGGGTTCCAGCGGTAGAAGAGATTCAGGTTGAGTCGGAAGTTCCTGTTGTCCCCGGTGACCAACCTGGAAGCACGGAAAGTGAAATACCTGTTGTGCCAGAAGAAGTAAATGCTAAACCTGAAGCTCCAGTTCAGCAGCAGTAATCGTTATTTAGCCCAAGTGGTGGAATTGGTAGACACGCTATCTTGAGGGGGTAGTGGCGTAAGCCGTGCCGGTTCAAGTCCGGCCTTGGGCACCATCTTAATGTAGCCGTATCCGGCTACATTTTATTTTTCGGCTCTGTAACATAAACGGGGGATGGGTATTTATCGTACTCGGTTAATAATACCATCCCAGCCACAATGAG
>JBNKUQ010000140.1:0-4801 GCA_050298695.1 Cellvibrionaceae bacterium | reverse complement strand
ACCCAGTATCCAGTCGTCGTGTTCGTGTGCTGAGATGAATAATGATCCCAAAGAGAATGATTAAATGTAAACTGACGAATACTATTTTTGACAATATTTTGGGGAGCATTCGGTTCTTGATTTGGTTCTGTTGTGAGATCAACACTTTGATCGTTGTTGTTACTATTGCTGTGGGAAAGAATATCAATAAGAGCCAAACCCCAGCCTGTCGCTAAACCATCAGACACAATGTAAGTGAACTGACCAAGGCCAACAAAATTATTCTGTGGTGTAAAAATAATTTGCCCCGCCTCTCTGTCGTAGTCTGCATGACCATTGACCCAGTCATCAATAAATTCTATTTGCATTTGGCCTTGAGTCGTCGGGTTGATATCGTTTGCGAGCAACTCTGCAACAGAAATTATCAGAGGAGTATTGACTCTTGTTGTTAGCTGCTCATTTTCAATAGCTAAATCGTCAACTTGTGATGTGTCTTCCTGGCTTGAGCTATTTTCTTCCGCGTATTGCTTCGAGGTGACTTCAATGGTTACAACCCCCCAACCACGTTCGCGTCCATCGGTTACTGTATAGGTAAATTGGCCACTTCCAGTAAAACCGCTATCGGGAGTAAAAGAAATTTCTCCTGTGTTAGGGTTATAATCTGCGACACCATTAATCCAATCGTCTAAAAATTCAATGGCTAGATAACCTGTACCATTTGCTCCTTTATCATTTTGTAAAAGCATCTTGGACGATAGTATTAGCGGCGTATCGACAGAAGTTTCAAACCTCTCATCTTGGACAATAGGTTCAGCGGCTTTTGTAGAATTTGCAAAAAATATAGCCACAAAAATGTAGCATAGGCGGAAAAGAATACGGTTGGTCAGTGTTGACATAAGGCTACCAATAATGATTGCTTGCTGGAATAAGGAAAAGAAATGGTTTCTAGATTACTCTTAATCAAGTAAAAACAAGAATAAGAGTATTTAGAGCATAGAACATGTTGAAAAAAACAAAGGGAAATGAATCACAATATCAGCCATATTTTTTTGAAAAGATAACTAGTTAACAAAAAATAATGGATTTGAAAAATAAAAAGGCCAAACAATTACTCAGAAACTTCTGTAAAATAAAAAAATCTATTCTTCGCCTGAGAAAACTAGAGTCAGACGATGATTTTTTACACATTTGATTAAATGTATAGTGAATATAATAGCTTATGAGTAAAATATTTGAGGTGGTTAGTGATTTTGAGCCAGCCGGTGATCAACCCGAAGCTATTCGCCTGTTAGTTGAGGGGATTGAAAACGGTCTTGCTCATCAAACATTGTTAGGTGTTACAGGTTCCGGTAAGACCTTTACCATTGCCAATGTCATTGAAAAAATTAATCGCCCCACCATGATTATGGTCCATAACAAGACACTGGCCGCCCAACTCTATGGTGAATTCAAAGAGTTTTTCCCCAATAACGCCGTTGAGTATTTTGTCTCTTACTATGACTACTATCAACCAGAAGCCTATGTGCCGTCTTCTGACACATTTATTGAGAAAGACGCTTCAATCAATGAGCATATTGAACAGATGCGCTTATCGGCAACGAAAGCGCTGATGGAGCGTAAAGATGCCATTATTGTGGCGACGGTATCTGCAATTTACGGACTCGGCGACCCTGATGCCTATTTGAAAATGGTATTACATTTAACGCGCGGAGATGCTATCAATCAGCGGGATATTCTGCGGCGTTTGGCTGAATTACAATATACTCGCAATGATGCCGTGTTCCAGCGAGCAACTTATCGGGTACGAGGAGATGTCATCGATGTTTACCCCGCTGATTCTGATCGAGAAGCCCTTCGTATTGAATTATTTGATGATGAAATTGAGCAGCTGACCTTATTTGATCCTTTAACCGGCGAAAGCCTGCAAAAACTTCCTCGTTTTACGGTTTATCCTAAATCTCATTATGTGACACCACGCAGTCGCATCGTTGAAGCCATTGAACAAATTAAGCAAGAGTTAAAAGAACGCTTAGAGCAGCTGCGCAGCAATGATAAATTAGTCGAGGCACAGCGCTTGGAGCAACGCGTTAAGTATGATTTAGAGATGATGCAGGAATTGGGTTACTGCACAGGCATTGAAAATTACTCGCGCTACTTATCTGGCCGCAATCCGGGAGAAGCCCCTCCTACATTGTTTGATTATTTACCAAAAGATGCTTTGCTGGTTTTAGATGAATCCCATGTAACGGTACCGCAAATAGGAGCGATGTATCGTGGTGATCGTTCCCGCAAGGAGACACTCGTTGAATATGGCTTTCGTTTACCCTCTGCTCTGGATAATCGTCCTATGCGCTTTGATGAATGGGAAAGCCTTGCGCCACAAATGATTTTTGTCTCTGCCACTCCACGTGAATATGAAGCTACGCATGCAGGGCAGGTGGTCGAACAAGTGGTACGCCCAACAGGTTTAGTTGACCCAGAAATCGAAGTTCGTCCAGCAGGGTCGCAGGTTGACGATTGCATGTCGGAAATTCGCAAACGCGTTGCCGCTAATGAACGGATATTGGTCACTGTATTGACCAAACGTATGGCGGAAGATTTAACCGATTACTTCCAAGATCATGATGTGCGAGTGCGCTATATGCATTCCGATATCGATACCGTTGAGCGTGTAGAAATCATTCGCGACTTACGCTTGGGCGAATTTGATGTATTAGTGGGGATTAATTTGTTGCGCGAAGGGCTGGATATGCCTGAAGTTTCTCTTGTCGCTATTATGGATGCTGATAAAGAGGGCTTCTTGCGCTCTGAGAGTTCGTTGATACAAACCATAGGACGAGCTGCCCGCCATCTCAATGGTAAGGCCATACTTTACGCAGATAAAGTGACCGGTTCCATGCAACGCGCCATGGATGAGACCGAACGCCGCAGAAATAAACAACTCGCCTTTAATAAAAAGCACAATATTCAACCCAAAGGTATCAATAAGAAAATTGCCGATATCATGGAGGGGGCTGTTGTTGCGGGTAAAAGCAAACGTCGCAAAGTGGCTGAACAAGAAGCTGGCTATATCCTCGATAGCAGCGAACAGAAAAAGCCAACCTGGGAGCAAATAAAAGTCTTAGAGAATAAGATGTATGAAGCGGCTAAAGACCTAGAATTTGAAAAGGCCGCAGCAATACGAGATCAAATACAACAATTAAAAGTCAGCGAAGCGCTATAACTGGAGCCAATGACAAAAATAGCTAAGAGGTCTGCTCTTTTACTATTCCGCTCTTCGGCTGACTTGTTATTCGTAAAAGAGCAGGGTAACCTAGCGCCAAAATAACTAAGTCGTCTATACTATTTATTACAGAGTACCTTTAAAAACTAGCACATAGAGCTACTTGTCCTGGTACAGGGAAATATAAAAACAAATAGATAAAGAAAAATAGAAAGAAAAGGCTACATGAAGCCTTTTCACACGGAAGACAGTTTTGTATTTATGCCTACTTTATAGAACACACTAGGAAGATTATGGGTTATCTGCTTATAACGATTATTTTTACTTTGTTGGCCGCATCCTTAGCCTATTTAGCCTCTAAAGTACTCTTTAAGGGCAGTTGGTTTCTCGGCTGGCTTCGCGGTATGTTTGGCATTGGCTTGATGCTAGGCGTTGCATTGTTAGGACTTATGGCCTGGGATATATACAGTTACCGGCAGTTTGACAAAGAAGAAAACATTGCCACGATTAGCTTTACTAATCTATCCCCCCAAGAGTTTTCTGCCTCATTTATAGACAGTAATGGGGAGCGTCAAACGTTTACCCTATTAGGGGACCAATGGCAGCTAGATAGCCGTATAGTCAAATGGAATAGCTTTGTTACCCGTCTGGGCATGAAAACAGGTTATCGATTGGAGCGTATCAGTGGTCGCTACATATCCTTAGATGACGAGCGCACAAAAGAACGTAGTGTATTTGAATTATCCAAGACGCCAGCGGGTGTTGATGTGTGGCGATGGATTAAGGAAATGGATAATAACTCGCTGGTCGATGCGCGTTATGGGAACTCGACCTTTTTGCCTATGGTTGATGGTGGGCAATATCAAATTTCTGTTAGTAACTTTGGCTTGTTAGCGCGACCGCTCAACCAAATAGCTACGGATGCCGTTGAACAATGGCGTTAATAGCCTTCTAATTATTTTTCTTTCTATCTTTCAAATGATAAGACGCTTTTGAGGAGCATATTTGTGGAATACACTTTTGTGGATTATTTGTATCAATACGGTTTATTTTTGGCCCAAGCAATGACTATCGTTGTATGTATCGCCATCATAGTAGGGATTATTTTTAGTGCAAAGCAAGGGCAAAAAGGGGGAGCCGATGGTCATATCAAGGTTGAAAAAATAAATGAGCGCTATGAAGAAATGGAAAACTCCCTTAAAAGCGCTATTTATGATGCTGATGTTATAAAAAAAGAAGAAAAAGCTAAGAAGAAGGAAGAAAAGCGGGAAAAGAAACTCGCTAAAAAATCCGACAGTACCGATATTAAGGAAGAAAAACGCTTATTTCTTGTGGATTTTGAAGGAGATATTAAGGCCTCTGCAGTTGATCAGCTTCGTGAGATTGTCAGTTCCATTTTATTTATTGCAACGCCAAACGATGAAGTTATCGTTAGACTAGAAAGTGCAGGGGGTATGGTACATAGCTATGGTTTAGCTGCTAGCCAGCTGGACAGACTCACAAAAAAAGAAATTCCATTAACGGTTTGTGTTGACAAAGTGGCCGCCAGTGGCGGTTATATGATGGCGTGTGTCGCCAATAAAATTTGCGCAGCTCCTT
>JBNKUQ010000139.1:0-4825 GCA_050298695.1 Cellvibrionaceae bacterium | reverse complement strand
AACCTTTGAAGATAAAGTGCGTTACCGCCTCCAATATCTCATCTAGCCATGCATCTTCTTGTTCACGCATTTTCTGGTATTCAGGGCAAAGCCAAATTGCTTGCGTTTTTTTTAGATTGGACGTGTTTGGTTGATACTGTTCTTGTGCGACTAAACGAATAGACCACATTCTTTCGATAATATGATCGATAATGGCTTGATAATGGGCATCTCTTTCATCCCTGACTCCGTGATTATTTTTATAATGGGAAAATAATCGATGTAACTCGATAAAAGTATCTTTGCAGTAGTAGGGGGTAATGGATTGGATAAAAAAATCTTGTTTAGGGAAGTGGATATTGCGTTTTATTAATTTAGGTGGAGTCGAGGGTAGCAAATAAGATTCGCCATAATTATTTTTATTTAAATTGCTTATATTCCAAGGATTAGAACCCCCATAACCAATAATCGTTAACCCATAAAAGTCTTTGTACGATTTACTACAAAATTCTTTATTTTTTCTCTTCTTGCTCAACTCTTTACTCTCATCAGATTGGCGAAGACGAGACTTTAATTCAAAAATAATTCCAGATGGCGTCAAAATAGATAGCAAATGATAATCTTTATCAATAGGAAAATAGACCTGCTTCACATATGAGCTAGTTTCATTTTCGGTAATGGTTTTTTTTATTTCTAAAAAACCATCACGTAATAATTCATAATTTTGAGATTTTATAGATAACTGCCTTTTAATATAATCACTCCCATTTTCTAGATGTTGCAATATTGTCATGCCATCCGTCATTGATAATTTCAAAAACTCTTCCACATCTAATTCACCAGCGTTACCTAGTGAATCAATATCAACAGAAACATTACCAGACCTTAAAAAACCATCATTTTCTTTTTTAGCCTCACACACAATCGGAGTAACATAGGTAAAAAGTTTTTTATTTTTGTCGCCAACACCTGTGCTAGGATGACTAAATTTACTCGGGTGCGTTGTAAGTGATCGACTTTTTACACGTCCAGCCGCCTTAGGAAGCCATTGTTCTAATGAAAAAACATTTTCACACTCTAACTCTTTCTCTTTTACCTCTAAATCATTCATTGCAGGCTTCAGTTTTTCTTTAAGCCATTTTTCTTTTTTTCTTCTAAAAAAAGCAATAATTTCAGGGTCCGTCATAATCATACCTTTTATTTTTTAACCAAGCCAAGCTGATCGTTATAATCATACCTAGTATTTTCATATTGAAGAAAGCTCAATTCACCATAGCGAAGTGACACAGTATTCAATGTAGATTCTTGCAGGTCAGCCAGCGTCTCCACTTCTGTAGCAAAGTCACGTTTTAGCCAAAGTCTATTTATTTCTACTTCACTTAATTCCAGCCGATTAATCCCCAGAGCACCTTCACGATGAATCGGGATACCTTTGTCATTTTTTTCACAAAACATAAAGCCCTGGCTATCCTCATCAAATACCAAAAAAATTTTAAGGCTAGACCGCCCTTCTCTAAATTGAACCAACTCTTGAGGCAGTGCGGTGAGAAACCAATCTTCACGTAAATATCCCTGTAGATTAGCAGGGCCTTTTTGGTCTTTACTGTAGTTAGCTAATAACGTCCTCATGACATGGTGCTCTAAATCAGCCAGTTTATCTTTATGCTTCGTTATTTCGGGGCGGATAATTCGAGGGATGGCATTCACTTTTTGTTTTAATAATTCAGGATCCACAAGATCATTTAAGCTATGGCTTTTTAGTCGATAATCAGAACCGGTCTCGAAACCGGGATGACAAAAAACCAGACTGTCTTCTTTGTGATACTGCTTGATGCCTTTCCAGTTGTATTGCATCAGGCTGATATTGGGAGTTTGTACACCATCGTGACGATGACGGCGGACTCGACCGGCCAATTGAATAATCGAGCGAAAGGATGACGGTTCGACAACAGCCCAATCAAAATCGTGATCCCGCCCAACTTCTTCAACCGGTGTTGCTACCAAAATAAACAGCACATTTTTGATGGCAGGGCTGCGTTCAGCAATGGTGTCGAGGTGTTGGCGTATCACTGGGTCACTTAATGCGGTGGCTTGTTCACCGGCTTTTTCCTTACGTTTTAATACCTTATCTAAATGCTGTTCTTGTTTATGCCGCAGCAACAGTACTTGTTGGCTGTGGTAAGCCAACACGCGAATATCGGTATCATCTGCACATGGCATCGTTAATAAATAGCGAGCAAGTGCCACACAGGGCGCAATATTAGCAACACGGATTAAACCGAAGGAAAGTTGCAATTGCGTTTTTGTATCGACAATAAAGTGTTGCTTATGTTTTCTAAAAGCAGCTTCTGCCATCAGATGAAAATACGCGTTTTGTTTGGATTCAACGGTGTCGTTATCATTCGGCGTTTTTGAGTTTAGGGGAAGTAGGACTTCACAGCTGACGATATCCGCTTTACGTTTACTGGTTTGTTTTGCTAACTTTCTCACGCGCTTTTCGACAAAAGTTTTATGCGCTTTCTCATAATCCTCAATCGCGGGTCTTAACTCTGATTGATTGTCAAGAATTAACTGTGTGTCAAATTCGTCAATCCACGCGCAAGCCACAGATTGATCCGCCTCACGACTCTGGCAATATAATTTCCAGCCATCGCGATAGGCTTTGAAATAGCCTTCGGCTAAATCGGGCGGAATAGTGGCGGATGAGATCATGACTTTTTTGCCCAGCATTCCCGCCAAATGAATTAGTCGAGCAATGGCAATGAGGTCATTACCCGAAAAATCATCGACTTCATCAATCACTAAATCCGAAGACATTAAACGAAGCGTGGGCAAGATATAGCGGCCACCGCGTTTGGTTTCGGTAGCGGCCATGATGTGGTCGATGGTACAAGCAAGAACAGGGGCGTATAAAAATTTTCGATCGCGTTCAGTGGTTAGCACCGTCGCCAAGCCTTCTTCTGGAATAGCACAATCGTAATCAATATCTTCATCCAGTAATTTTTCCTCTGATAAAGAACCGCTGTTTTCATAGCTATCGCTGTCTTCGTCCATGTGGCGTTGTTGATGCAGCTCCATCACCGCACGCGAGCCAATCAAGACGGCTAATTCGCTGTCATCTAAGCCAACACGGTCTCGATATTCATCACCGGTTTGTAAAGTGAGGGTTCGTAATCCCAGCGCCAGAATAAAACGCAGGCTGTTGCCATCTTCCGATAAGGCCCGCATCACTTTGGCATTGGCAAAGGTTTTACCACAACCGGTACTGGCCATATTCACGGCAAAAAAGCCTTGTTTTTGTTTTAGATTCTTTTTCCATTCAGCAATGACATCGACGGCTTTGTCTTGCCAACGGTAGGCGGGCGGGCTTAATTTTTTTAAAGCTAAGGTGTCTTGTGCAAAAGGAAGTTCTTTTTCAAACGCGGGCAGTAAGTGGGCTGTGCGTAAACCTTGTTTGGCAACACCCACCAAATGTTCATCCAGCTTTTGTTTTAACTGATGGGTTTTACGATCGGTATTGGCAAACAATCCCGTCGTATCGGGCCAATGTTTGGCTGCATCTTGTGAGGAGTAATAGTGGTCTCCTAACATCAAACATAATCTGGAAAAACACAGAATGGACCGATAACACTTTTGTTCTAATGCTTGCGAGACAAGAGGCTCACAATCCAATAACCGTTTGGACCATTTTTTTATCTCTGCCAACCATTTTTTTGAGTGACTTATTAGGCCATGGGGGAAGGAAAAACACTGAGTCACTCTCGCATGGTATTCCGCTTCGTCGTATTTATTCTCATAACCCCATTGCTGGGTGACTTGCTTTAACACATCGTCAATAAAGGGCGCAGAGTAGGCCCTCATTTCTTTTGCTTTTTCACCTTTGAGTAAAGGTAAACGGTGATGCGAAACAATCAGCCAAGCAATTAATTTGGCGATGGAAGGTAAATGAGATAATGGGTTTTTAATCTGTTCTTCGGTGAGTTTTTTTAAGCTATTTTCATCAATAGCGCCATTGATTAAAGCTTCTAACCACGGCCTATCGGTTTTGTTGTCACCCACTTGATTTATCTTCACCAGTGCATTGAGTAATAGGCACGAAATCCACTCATGCCGAATGGGATCTCCTTTTAATACGCGTTTTTTTGAGGGTTGTAGTTTTTTCTGAAATAACTCACTGGCTTTACCCCAATCATGCAATAAAGCCGATAAGGCGACCAAGGCTTTAATCAATGGCAGATAATGCCAATCATTTTCTATTTGCGATTGCAGAATATTGCGTTGCGTCGTATTTACCGGTACGACTCCTTGCTTATTGAATTTATCTCTATTTCCCACCACCCAAACCAACTCCGAACGCGAACGGCTTCTGATCCAGTGGCAACTCACGGCGGTGTTTTTGCTGGCGGTTTTGCGTAGGGATTTTTTAATGGCTTGCAGCCCTTCCTGGGTGATGACGGTTTGCCAGGTGTTACTACCAATGCGATCGGCAAAAGCGTCGAGCACTTTGCGGGTGCGCATCAGGGCTTTTTTCTCGCATTGAGAGACAAAGGTGACCATCATGATTCTGTCACCTCATTGGTGGATGGGTCGCTGCCTGCTGAGTAATGCAAGGCGACAGTTTTAATTTGGTTAAACATAAAGTCCAGAGCTTTGGCATCGGTAAAGGCTTGTAAGCATTGTTGACGAAATTCCTGCTCGGTAGCGCCTTCTTGTGCACAGATAAAGGCCCAAGGTAGAACTAGGGCATCTTTAATCAAATCGGCTACGTCAAAGACCAATGCGCCCCGCCGCGTTTTGCCATGCATCACAGCAAAGCCGTGGGGAATACCTAACACCCATAAGGTGG
>JBNKUQ010000138.1:0-4944 GCA_050298695.1 Cellvibrionaceae bacterium | reverse complement strand
TCATTAGCATGTATTTTCCTGGTATCTGAGTATCGGCGTTACGTAACAAGGTTTCGAGCGAGTTCAGTGGAACTGCGTTTTTTCGACCGGAACGATGTTTGAGCGGCTTGTTAGCATTTTAGTACTTTCTGAATAAATGGCCATTTTTTCTCTGTATATGCTTCGCGATCTTCTTTGAAACTAGCGGCCAACTTCCGTTTTAGACTGGCGTATTCATTTGCCAGCTTACTATTAGAGCGCAATAGTTCTCGGAACCTGATACGCTCGTGCCACAACGGGCTTTCAAAAGGGATTAGATGAAGATGATGGGTGCGAAATGCATCTGACGGCTTACAAAACCAATGCATGACCTCCTTTTTATAGGGCCAATATTCGTAACCAGCCTTAACCAGAGTCCCAATGGCGGGTTCAGATTCATCAAGGGATTTGACGCCGAACATTACGTCTATAACGGGCTTAGCCACCATGCCAGGAACAGCTGTACTGCCAACATGCTCGATACCGCCAAAATTCCACCTACCAACTATGGCCATCAAGTGTTCTTTTTCTTCTTCAAATTTTGATGGCCATGAAGGGTCGTATTCTTCAAGAATGACTGGTGCTCTACTCATAGGTCAAGATTTTCCTTGAATGCTAACGCCCGCCTACAGCGTCGTAGTACAGTTGCTCCTGATTGTGGAAATCACCACAATCAGGGAAAGGGGATGACGAAGTATTCTTGTTAAGTGTCTCGGTAGTAAATCAATAAAAAAATCGATAGTTTTCAATTAACTATCGATAGCTAATTTTTAGAGCTACCCTTGAATTAATCAATGTATAGCAAAGCTCTAGAGAATAAGCGCCATTATTGTATAGACTCTGTATCACAAGCCTCTATTTTCCATAAGGCTCTTGTCAAAAATAAGCTAACAAAAGCAGCGAGGCTGGCATAGGCGCTAAGCTTTAAGACAAATAATACTCCCCAGTGATCTATTGCGAAGCCAGCAAATAAGGAACCTATTGGGGCAAAACCGAATAAGGCAAATTGGTATAAAGAGATCGCTCGGCCACGGTATTCCGCACTGGCTTGGGATTGTAGAATGGCTCTACCTAAGGTTGCAGAAATACCAACAACTACGCCCCACAGAAAAATAAGAAACATCAATCCATATTGCGTAGGGCCCGCACTCAAACCGAGCAAAATAAGCCCTGTATAGAGCAGACTAAAAATAACTCGCCGCCCAGGCGAATCCAGCTGCCCTTTGATAATCACGATTAAGCTTGTTGTCACGGTTCCTAAAATAAATAAACACTGTAACAGGCTATATAAACCCACACTACCGGCATAGACGGTTTTCACTAAAACGGGCAATGCCACAATAAAGACGCCAATATGAAAGAAACCATTCACGCAAACAATAAAGAGCAAACAACGCAAGACAACAGATTGCCAGCAAAAACGAAAGCCTTTCAATAACTCATCTATTGCTTGATTCTGCTTGGCTTTAGGCTGAATGGGCTCCACATTTGAGTCAAAATGATGGGCACGGTAAAAACAATAAAAACAACTCAGCGCTAAGACCAAAAGGAAAATCTGTAACAATGGCAGTGAATTAATATTCCATAAATAAAGTTGAGATGCTAAAGCGATACCGCTAGCCTGCCCCAAATACTGACAACACTGATTTTTAGCGATAAGCGATTGCAATTTATTGCTCGCGATAAAACCTAAAATATAATCCTTGCAAGGCTGCATAAAAGCGCTTGTGCAACCTAATAGAAATGCATAGACCAATAACCAGAACAAACTCAACCACTGCTGCGTCAATAAGAATAACAGTCCGCCATGCAGCAAACCATATATTGCCAGCAGTATAAAAATAGGATGATTGCGCAACATACCACCCATTTCTCGGCTATCTGCGCGCAAACCGCCTAATATTAGGAGGATATTGGGCACCAATACTGCACACTGCACTAAACCAACAGATTTTGGCGATAACTGTAAATAATCGACCGCCAGCCAAGGAATAGTAATAATCTGCAATCCCAAGACCATGGACAGCAGAAAAACAAACAGTAAATAAAACGATAATTGTTTAGACAAAAGAAACTAACTTAGTAATGAGATGTTTAAAAAATACAGCCGTCATACCCTGATAAGTAACGCAGGAGTAGTTGCTGATCAAGGGTATGACGACAAAGGATGGTAAAACATCGCGTATACAATGGCAACACAGCTTTATTATAGAGACCTTATCGCCAATTTAACTTGTTTTATCTCCCCAGGCTGAATATCTTCGCTATCTGGCGCTTGGTACAACAAGCGGTCAAATACAGCCTGCAAATTTAACAAGATTGTTTTTTTATCAGGGTTCGCAGCAATGGCTTCGGAAAATAGCTGGGTGAGCGTCATTCCACTATGAACAGTAACACCTCGGCGTTTAAGTTTGCGAATCAATAAATGGTACAGCTTCATTTCTTTTGGCGGTGGTGGTTTATGGGAGCGAATAGCGGCTACAGAAAATAGCCCTAACATAATAATACTAGGAATAATTAGCAACATGGCTAAGCGGCTTGGGGTGACTTCGCCGAGCACCTTTTTTAATAGCTCGGATTGTTTATCTTGGTCGTAACTCAACACCCAGCGTTGCCAACGATAATTTAAACTATCCCATTTAAGCAATAGTTGGTTAACCCAAATAAAAGAAGGCAAGTTAGTAGGCTCTAATAAGCCTTGTTCGCTTGCAGGTAAACTATTGAGTAGGCCCTGCTCAATACGATTAGGCGCTACCGCAGCGGTTGGATCCACGCGCACCCAGCCCTTATCAGAAAACCATACCTCTGCCCAGGCATGGGCATCGTATTGTCGCACAATGAGGTATTGATCTTCTTCATTCCATTCACCGCCTTGATACCCCGTTACCACGCGGGCCGGAATACCAACTGCTCGCATTAAAATGACAAAGCTACTCGCAAAATGTTCACAAAAACCGCGCTGGGTTGTAAAAAGAAATTCATCGGCTGTATTTTTACCCAATTTAGGAGGTGATAAAGTGTAAGTAAACGATTGATTGTAAAAATCTAAAACTCGTAAAATATAATTTTTTGTTGATCCCGCTTGTTTTCGCCACTGTCGTGCTTGCTCTAATGTTTTGGGATTAAAGCCACTGGGTAATAACTGTGCTTCTAGTAAATTTTCTTGGGATTCTTCAATCGAATAATTCAGTGATGATCGCACCGTGTATTTAATTCGCTGTGTCACTGGCTTGCTAATTAAAATCTCATTCGTCGAAGAACGTATTACCCGCGTATCACTAGTGTCATCCTCAAAACTCGCAATCAATTCCGCATAGGGAATTCCGTAAAGCCAATTTGTATTCGTTGTTTCCAAAATGACTTCATATAAAATTTTTTGATCATTATTGTCTACAACATAACTAAGATCTAGCTTGGATGGCTTTTTCTCTTTTCTTTCCCATTGACGGCCATCAAACCGTGTTAATACAACACCACGCCAGTATTGTTGAGAAGAAGGCGGTAGCCGATTATTCTCAAATTTGACACGAAAAGCGAGAGAGCGGCTACGTGTTAGCTGGCTAAAATCACCAGGCGACATACTATCGCTAACACCGGTTACGGAACTGCTACTTTGTAAAGGAACAGACCATAGTGCACCAATTCGTGGAAACACAAACAACATTAACAACATCAGTGGCACTGATTGTAATAATAAAATAGAAACAACTCGAAATGTTCGGCGAGAAAAGTACTGGCTTTGTGAACTATGTATAACCAATAAACAAGTAACTAATAACCATAAAATAACCACACCAAATACAGAAATGATAATACCTTGGTTAAACAAAAAGGCACTGGCAGTTACAAAAAATCCAACAAAGACAAGAAGAACTGCGTCTCGCTTGCGTTCAACTTCTAGTAGCTTTAATAAAAAAGCAATAACTAATAAGGTAACCATGGGCTCCAAGGCATACCATTCGCGATAATAGCCCATAACGGCAACTAGAGAGAAGAAAACTAAGCACACTCTAATAATACGATTAGGAAAACGCCACTGACTACGAAAAATCTGCACACGCCAAATAAAAACAACTAGAGTAAGCAAAATCAGCCAAAAAGGTAGACGTTGCAAATGCAAAGAAACAGCACCCATTTGAGCAAATAATAAGCCCAATAAAACCTGGCGATTCACGTAATCTCTAATAATATTCTGTGTTTTATTGTTCATTATTATTTAGTGACTGCTCCCACTCAAATAAAGCCAGTGTTCGCAATAATTTATCGCGATGTTCTTCACCCCTCTCGGGTTCGATAACTAAACCTGGCAAACGCAGTCCATAGACTAAACCGGTATTATTTTTTACTGCGTTATCTTGTTCTAATACACAGGCACACAAACGTGAAAGACGATCTTCCCGCGACAAACCTGAAAATTGATCCCAGTCCAACCAATACTGTTGCGTCACATAATCTTGATACATACGCGTTGCCAAACCCTGCCCTTTAGCCAGAGCCCGCCAATCGATATTTCGCAAGGAGTCGCCGTCATGATATTCACGCAAGCCCGAAAATTCTTCATGCCCTGCCGCTAAGGGTTGATATTGCTCATCATCGTTATCATCCAGCGTATTTTTTTCAGGCTGAATTGCTGAGTTTATTGGTTTAGGGTAACTTAAAATAGGCGCATCCATATCGAGATAGGACCAAGCGACAATCAAGCCCAGAGGAAATGTTGTTGATATTTTTAAACGTTCAGGCTGAAACCAACCGCGGTAGCTTAAGGGTAGCGATAGACTCACGTTTATTTGTTCTTGATCTATCAGTGATATGCGAGTGGGTATGTCGTCGGACCATTTTAATTCTACTGCTTCATAGGAGCGAGAAGTGAGTCGTTTAATTAGCAACTCCACAACCCCAGTGTCTCCAACAAAGCCAGGATGCGTT
>JBNKUQ010000137.1:0-5349 GCA_050298695.1 Cellvibrionaceae bacterium | reverse complement strand
GAGACGGCCACGGTTATCGTATTGGCTGGCAGTGACGAGACCATTGCCATGATCGCGTCGAATCTCTTGGCCTTGTGCGTTATAAGCGAGCTTGGCGATGGAGTGGCGCTGGCGTTGGTGTTTACTGATATACCGCATCTCGTTTAATTGGCCGGCACGATTGTATTGGTATTCGATGAGGTCGCCTTGGGGCAGTTGGGTGTAGAGGGGCTTGCCAGCGGCGTCATAAATATATCGAATAGTGTGGCTATCTTGTCTTTCTTCCACCAATTGGCCCAGGGTATTGTAGGACCAGGCGAGCTTGCGGTAATGGTTATCAGCTTGGGTGAGTTGTCCTTGGTCGTTGTAGGCAAATTGGGTGTGTTCTTCACCTTGGCGGATTGCCGTAATTTGTCCGGCCGCATTGTGGGTAAAGTGAGTGACGAGTGGTTTGTTGTCGGCGGTATTGCCGCGTTCAATTTGTTGGGCAAGGGTACCTTGAGCGTTGTAGATGTATTCAGTGACACGGCCATCAAAACCAATTTCTTTAATCAGGCGTTCGTTAAGGTCGTAGTCGAGTTGGTAACGCTCGTTTTTTTCATTGCGTAAGCCAATCAGGTTACGCTCACCGTCGTACTCATAGTGGAGCACGGACTCAAATTCCGTGCCTTTATTTTGAATGCGTTGAGTCACTTGGCTAAGGCCATCGTAGCAATATTCCGTTATACGCCCTGCCGGATCAATCACCTTTTCCAGCAGACCTAAGGGGGTATAGTGGTAGGTGGTGCTCTGTTGGTCAGCGCTGGTAATGCGACTCACTTGTCCACGCTTGTTGTATTCGTAGTGGGTCACCTGAGGCCTTGTTTGATCGGCTGTGTGGTGTATGGCGGTGAGTTGCTGTTGCGCGTTGTATTGATAGCGTTGGCAGCGGCCTTCTGGATCGCGAATAACGCTGATATTGCCCATGTCATTCCATAGGTAGGTGGTGCTGTGTCCCAATGGGTTGGTGACACTGCCCAGCAAGCCCAGGCGGTTATAGCTATAGCGCGTGGTGTGCTCTAGAGGGTTGGTGATGGCAATAACTTGATTATGTTCATTGTATTCACGTGTCCAGCGCTGGTCTTGTGCATCAATAGTGGCGACCAGACGATTATTATCATCATATTCAAACTGGGTGTTCAGCCCTGCACGATTGGTTTTGGTGATGCACTGGCCTTTGTCGTTATACCTTAATGTTTCTTTGCTGCCATCGGGGTAGGTGGTTCCCAGCCATTGTTGCTGTTCGTTGTAATGGGTGTGGGTTTCTCCACCTTCGGCGTCTTTGTGGTAGATGACTTGAGCGTGTTCGTTAAAACGGTAGGTTTGCTGGCCGCCGCGCGTGTCTGTCATGATGACTTCGCGTTGGCTTGGGTTCCAGTCGAACCGATAGTCGTAGGTGGCTTGGCCATTGATGGGATCACCCCACTGGCGAGTACAACGGGCAGCGGGTGTGGTTTGGTCCCATTCAAAATAAAAACGGTAGCCGCTTTTCAGTTGTCTTAGCGTAATGATGTGATTGTTGTAGTCGTATTGCTCACAAAAATTATCGCTATCTGCCGCGCGAATAAGGTCGCCCGCCTCATTATAGTGGTAGCTGGCAAGGGTTTGTATATTGAGGCCTTGGGTGTGTTCTAGCGCCGCTATTTGTCCGCAGCTACTATAAGCCACCGTGATTTTATCCCCCTGGCTACTCTCTATGCTGATGAGCCGGTCATTGCTGTACTGTAAGTGGTAGGCGTTATGGTGGCTATCTTGGATCGAGCTTAGTAGAAAATGCGTATTTTCTGAATGTTGTTGATTGTGTTGTTGATTGTGTTGTTGGTTGTATTGTTGATAGTGACGCTGTAAGCCGGCGGGACTATCAAAAGGAGTAAGGATAAAACGCTTTTCATCTGGACGATATACGCTTAATAGCTCAGCCACATTATGGCTGCGTTCACCGACTTCGGGTAGGGGAAGGTTAATAATGCGGCCTTCGGTATCATGCAGTTGAATGTTTTGTTGTTTGTTATCCAGGGTCAGGTAATCGCTCAAGCTGTGGGTCCAGCCATAGCCCAAGCCACTCTGCGTGGAATTGCTACTGCGGTAGGTCCGTGTCCATGTTAAGGCCAGTGGACCCTTAAAGCTAAAGTCATCAAGCTGTAGTAGTTCCTCGCCACTAAAGAGGCTAATGGGTTCACCACCTACACAGGTATCTGATACAGGTAAAGAGGCAAGACCACTCCCGCTGAGGGCGCTTAGAGCGCCCAATTTGTCGCCAGACTGGTAGGCAGTACGGGCATCATTTAATGGGCCAACAACGTCATTTTCAAACCCTGCTAACTTATCGCTAAGTTCTGGGGAGGCCATGCCGAGCGCTGTGCGGGCAATATCGCCTTTTGAGGTGCCTTTGGCGGCATCGCGTAAGCTCTGTAGTTTTGAAACCTTGGCATCGATTTCGGCGAGAGATGGCGGAGCTGATTTAGCCGGCGCATTGTTGATGTCGCCCCAGCCACGGTACTGTTTTTTACGTTTGCGTAGAGGAACGGGGTACTGCCAGTGATAAGCCGTTATGTCGCCTTGTTTAAGTAGTTGGGCAAGTACTTTTAAGCTGTGAAGTTCATTGCTTTCTTTGAGTGCGACGTGATTGGGAGCAAAGAGTTCCAGAACCGCTTGGGCGGCCAGCGCACGTTCTTTTTTTACACTGGCCAAAAGGCGGCCAAGTGCCATGGCATCTAAGGGGCTTTGTTTGCCATTATTCGTGGATTGGTCAACGGTGATTCGGGTGTCGGCAAGAAGTACAGGCTTGGGTTCGCTCGCGATAAGTACGGCTTTATCGGCCTCAGAGAATCGAATCGGAGATCCGCTGTGGCGAGGGTGGAGTGATTCCACTAATGCTGACGTCATTGTCTATTCCTTGGGGTGGTAAATCCTGCTACAGATACAGAGCGGTTAGTAATTGTCTTTCAGGGCGTGTTTAGTGACAAGGAACTAGTTCACATTTTTCTTTTGGTTCTACAAATCGAGCGAGTAATTTCCGGCAATTAAAATGAATATAAATTTCTTTGCTAATTTTTGGATAAAAGTTGAACTATTTGCTCGATGTCAAGCACTTGGTTGTTATCAATGGTGAGTGCTGCATATTGCTCGTAAAGCGGGGTTCGCTCTTTGTAGACATCCTCTAAGCTTTGCCCTGCTGGACGAGCAATACCGCGATTACCTTCATTGTTTATGCGTCGCTGGATTTCTTCAAAAGAAACGTTTAGATAGATAACACACCCTTGCTTTGCAAGGTGTTGCATGGCTTGGTCACTGTATACGGCGCTGCCACCAGTCGCTACTAAGTCTTGTTGGAGCTGGAGTGAGAGTAAGGTCTCTGCTTCGATTTCACGTAGACGTAAATAGCCTTCTTCTTCGAGTGTGGTTTGCAACAATTTGCCCGTTCGGTTTTGAATTAATAGGTCTGTATCAATAAAGTTGAGTCCCAATGTTTTGGCAAGTTGTACGCCCACTGTGCTTTTTCCAGAGCCTGGCATACCAATTAAAATGATATTATTTTGCATATCGTTAAATGAGTTCTCATTGTTTGTGGTGGTTTAAATGTTGTCAGCGAAACACGATTTATGGTCATTTGCCTGTGAGGTTTACAGCCATTCGGTAGTTTCCAATAGTTGTTTGGAGCTTCAAGATCGTTATGGCATCGAGGTGCCTTTGCTTTTGTTTTGTGTGTGGTCTGGATGGCGTTATGGTGAACTATCGAATGATTGCTTGCAACAAGCGAGTGAGTTCAGTCGCCACTATTCAAAAGTGACGGTAGAGCCTTTAAGAGCGGTAAGGCGTGAGATGAAAGGTGCTTATATCTCAGGTTGGCCTCTGGAGAAAAAGGCTTGGCTAGATTTGCGTGAGAACGTTAAATCTCTGGAGCTAAACAGTGAAAAAATATGCTTAGAAGGGCTTGCGAGGTTGGCTGCAGGTATGCTGCCAGTTCACGAGCAGGGCAGTGCGGTGGAGGCTGGCTTTTACAATATTCGCTATTGTTTTCCCTGCGTACTAAAAAGCACGGGACCCACTCTGGTCGATTTATTAGTAAGCTTACTAGGTGCAATTTACAACGAATCTGAGGACAGCGTGCGCTTGAGATTTGATGAGATTAATTTGAAATCAAGATGATTTACCGCCTACGCCGGTAAATCATCAACTGAGTAGTCAAAATGCTCGATGTGATCAACTAGTGATGACTCTAAGCGTGTCAGCTTAGCGAGCACTTGACGAACGTTTCCCTTCTCCAATAAGTAAACAAGCTAGTTAGCTCGGATGAAATATCTTCTTTGTGTGACATCTACTTCTCCTGCTCCATTTCCATGTCATTACACTTCTAAAAGAGACAATTTATCGTCCAAAAGTTGATCAACCTCTCTTATTGCTGGGCATTATAGGTTCTGGTTGATAAACGATCAACAGTTATAAGGAAAATTTTTTGTTTTTTTATTGAGCTATCAATTCTTGTAAAGAATAGTGGGTAATCGTGCTGCAGAATGACCGTTCAAAAGAAGTCGTACGGTTGCGGTAATCAGAGTACATATAGCGGAGTTTTCTTTTGTGAGATGAATCACACATTGAATTTTTAATGCTAGATAACAATGGATGAGTTGTGTAAGATCGCGCCAGAACTGTGACGCTCATAAAGGAATTAGTCGTTTAGTTAAAATAATAATTAACGAGTTACTTATCATAGAGTACGTCAGTAGGGGTTGAAACATATGGGGAATATTTCACAGGGAACCCAAGGCAACCTTGGTTTAAGTCAAGCTTTAACGCCCCTATTAAGTCCTTTTCTTGCTGATCTACGAATACTTCTACTATCTCTTTGTATTATGGCTATCACCGCCTGCGGTGGAGGTGGAAGCAGCAGTGGCGGTAACAATAATGACGGCAACACCAATCCTCCCCCTGAAACCGCCCGCACCCTAGAACTCGGTGCTCCTGCCGCCAAACCCTCAGTCTTACCCCCCGCCACCGAACTCGCCCCCGTCACCTTTATTGCCGTGGCCAGCGGTACAGTCTATCCCGAGACCCTGACCCTCGAAGAAGTGGATAGCGATGGCAATGTGCTCTATAACAACGTCGCCCAACTCCGAGACGATGGCGAAGGTGCCGATACCTTCCGCGGTGACCGCGTCTATGCCGCCACCGTCATGCTGGGCGGTGTCGAGTCTGCTTCTAGCCATTATCGTGTGCTCGCCGACAATAACGGCACCACCGTGACCTCCGGTGTGGGCCAATTCTGGGTGAGTGGTTGCCCCTTGCGCGCACGCCCCTCGAATCCCCAATTTGCCGTATACGATTCCGAAC
>JBNKUQ010000136.1:0-5558 GCA_050298695.1 Cellvibrionaceae bacterium | reverse complement strand
GCGTATAATAGCCGCCCTTTTCAATGGCATATGATTTGAAATTCTGACTGTTCAAAATTTAACTGCAAAGCGACAAATACACTTGACTTCCAACACCAATAAAACTGTTCTACCAATTCCCCCATCTCCCAATTCTGCGAATAAACAAAGCTGGGGAGGGCTTAAAGGCAGCGCTAAAGCACTGTCTATCAGCTTATCCGCACAGAAAGGCTATCCAATTTTAGTGATCACACCCGACACCAATACAGCCAGTCATATTACTCGTGAACTCACATTTTATCTAAGCCACCAAGACGAGATACCGGTTCATCATTTCCCTGATTGGGAAACACTCCCTTATGACCACTTTTCACCTCATGATGACATTGTTTCCGCTCGTTTACGCAGTCTGGATTCTCTGTCAAGAATGAAAAAGGGCATTGTAGTCACACCTATCACAACCTTAATGACACGCTTAGCCCCTAAAAGTCATTTGCAGAAATACAGCTTAGTACTCAAAAAAGACGACCCTTTCGAAATACAGTCGATGCGCAAGCAATTAGAAGAAGCGGGTTATCGTTGCGTAGATACCGTTTATGAGCACGGCGAGTTTGCAATACGTGGATCACTATTTGATCTTTACCCAATGGGAAGCTCTCTGCCCTATCGAATTGACTTATTTGATAACAGCGTTGATTCCCTACGCACCTTCGATCCAGAAAGCCAGCGCACCATAGAACGCACTGATGTGATTAGTCTTCTTCCTGCGCGTGAATTCCCTTTAGATGAGGAGGGTATTCGTCACTTTCGCAATCAGTGGCATCAACGATTTAGCGTCGATCACCGTCAATGCCCCATCTATCAGGATATCAGCGATGGAGTTGCGCCTGCGGGCATTGAATACTATCTGCCTTTGTTTTTTGAAAACTGTGTTTCTTTATTTGATTATCTACCACCTGATACAAACATTTTTTCTTTGTCCGGTTTAGAAAATGCCGGAGACCACTATTGGCGTGAAATTAACAACCGCTATGAAAGCCGTCATGGCGATTTACATCGTCCGATACTAAAGCCCAATGAATTATTCTTTTCTACGAATGATATCTTTGCTTCTATTAAATCCTTCCAACATATTCGTTTGCATGATGAGTCATTCGATGATTCAAATCCTACAAAAGGTCAATTCACATTTAATACTGAGTTACTCCCAGAAATTGCAATTGATGGACAAAGTAAAACACCATTGCTTCAGCTAGATTCTTTTATCAAAGAACAAAGCTATCGCATACTGTTTTGCGTTGAATCTGCTGGTCGTAGAGAAGCCTTACTAGACATTTTAAAGCCATTAAATATCAAACCCAGCGTTTATGAAAACTGGAATAACTTTGTTAGTGATAACTCAACACAGCATGGAATCATAGAAGCACCCATTGATCACGGTTGCTTGCTGAAAGAAGCAAATATTGCATTAATCAGTGAAACAGAATTATTTGGCCAACAAGTTAAACAACGCCGTCGTCGCAAAACATCACAAGATGCCAATGATGCAATGGTTAAAAGTTTAACGGAATTAACCATTGGTGCTCCTGTTGTTCATATAGATCATGGCGTTGGTCGATACTTAGGCTTACAAACCATTGTTGTCGATGAACAGGCTAATGAATTCTTAACGCTTGAGTATGCTGATAAAGCCAAGCTTTATGTGCCCGTTACTCATTTACACCTTATTAATCGCTATGCTGGCAACGAGGCTTCACTCGCCCCCCTGCATAAATTAGGCAGCGATCAGTGGCAAAAAGCTAAAGATAAAGCTGCAAAAGAAGTTCGCGATGTGGCTGCTGAACTACTGGATATTTACGCGCGCCGCGATGCCCGCGAGGGACATGCATTTGCATTTAACAAAATAGATTATCAACGTTTTGCCAATAGCTTTCCCTTTGAAGAAACGGCCGATCAAGAAGCAGCCATCCTCGCAGTAATGGGCGATATGAAGTCAGCCCAACCCATGGACAGATTAGTTTGTGGCGATGTAGGTTTTGGCAAAACAGAAGTTGCTATGCGCGCGGCTTTTATCGCCAGCACCTCAGGAAAACAAGTTGCCGTACTTGTACCGACAACACTTTTAGCGCAACAACATTATGATAACTTTCAAGACCGATTTGCAGACTGGCCTGTTAATATTGATATGGTTTCGCGCTTTAAAACACCAAAAGAAATTAAAGCTATTGAAAATAAAATTTCCACAGGCCAAGTCGATATTTTAATTGGTACTCATAAAATTTTAAATTCTGACTTCTCTTTCAAATCACTAGGACTACTTATTATTGATGAAGAACATCGCTTTGGCGTGCGTCAGAAAGAGGCCATTAAAGCACTGCGAAGTGAAGTGGATATTTTAACACTCACGGCAACACCGATTCCGCGCACATTAAATATGGCTATGCATGGTATTCGCGATTTATCGATTATTGCAACTCCACCCGCAAGACGGCTCTCAGTAAAAACCTTTGTACGCCCTTACGATGTCCACCTTATAAAAGAGGCCGTACTGCGTGAAATTTTGCGCGGCGGGCAAGTGTACTTCTTACACAATGATGTGAAAACCATCGGAAAAACGGCCCAAGACCTACAAGAACTCGTTCCCGAGGCGCGCGTAGCTGTCGCACATGGACAGCTACGTGAACGAGAACTAGAACGCATTATGAGTGACTTTTATCATCAGCGTTTTAATATCTTGGTGTGCACAACGATCATCGAAACTGGCATCGATGTCCCCAATGCCAACACAATTATTATCGAACGCGCCGACAAATTTGGCTTAGCGCAGCTTCACCAACTACGTGGTCGCGTTGGCCGCTCTCACCACCAGGCTTATGCCTATTTGCTCACCCCTCCCCCCAAAATTATGACAGCCGATGCCGAAAAGCGCTTAGAGGCCATTAGCCAAGCGCATGACTTAGGCGCAGGGTTCATGTTGGCAACACAAGACTTAGAAATCAGAGGCGCTGGAGAGCTGTTGGGTGATGAGCAAAGCGGACAAATGCATACTATTGGCTTTACCCTCTATATGGATATGCTTAAACAGACCGTCGATGCACTTAAGTCAGGAAAACCCATCGAGAAAGTTAAGCTCAAAGCCGACAATGTTGATATCAATCTCCACATACCCGCTCTGATACCCGATAGTTATATTCCTGACGTTCATACACGCCTGAGCCTGTATAAACGGCTATCAGCCATGAGAGGTCCCGACGAGTTTCGCGAAATACAGGTAGAAATGATTGATCGTTTTGGATTACTACCCAATGAGGTTAATGATCTCATTGCGGTAACCCAAATTAAATTACAAGCCGAAACCATGGGTATTATTAAAATTGACGCCAATGACAAACAAGGGAAACTGGAGTTTTCCGCAGATCCTGATGTTGATCCTTTAGAGATTATTAAAATGGTGCAAAATCGTCCTCAAGACTATCAACTTCGGGGAGCAAATCAGTTACTATTCAGGGCTGACATGCACAGCGCCCAGGATCGTATTAGCAAAGTGCAAGAATTACTCAATACTCTCAACTCAAAAGACGCCAGAAGTACAAAATGAACAATCCAGGACTGAATCAAACATACCGAACTGACGAAAAAGCATACAAAATGCCTTCCCTTTGTAAAAAATTATTTTTTACTCTTGTCATTATCACCAGCACTGTTATAAGCGGACAGCTATCTGCTCAAAACCAGGGACGCTGGTATAGCGTCGAAGTACTCGTTTTTAAACGCTTAGGGCCAGAAACCACCACCGCTGAAATATGGCCAAATGATATTGAGCTTTCCTATCCTAGCGATTCTCGCTATTTAACCAATGCTTCATCAGGTAGCCTTAGACTGCTTTCTAGCGGCTCCCATAAGTTGAATGGCTTTAGTTATGCTCTTCGCAAAAGCGAAAACTACCGAGTCCTCGCTCATAAAGCATGGCGGCAACGTATGTTAAGCGAAGACCAATCACCTTCTATTATATTAAGTGGAGGTGAGTCTGTTGATGGGCACAGTGAGCTTGAGGGAACAATCAAAATACATATAGGACGCTACCTACATGTTGCCACTGACTTGTGGTTGACCGATACAGCACCAACTACAGAATCAAACTGGCCCAGAGTACCAAGCCGACCTGGCGAAGTTTCTAACCAGTTAGGCTTTGACAGTATAGCTTACCCGGTAGTGACTTTGAGAGAGCGCAGAAGAATGCGCAGTAAAGAAATACATTATATTGATCATCCACTGATGGGTGTATTTATCCTATTTACACCCATCGGCGGGTAACGCTATCTAATACGTATCAAAAGATACAAATAAACGCCAAGGCACAAGTATTAGACACATCTCACATCTTCAGCTTGTAAACCTTTTTCACCTTCGGCCAGACTAAACTCAACTGTTTGGCCTTCATTAAGTGAGCGGAAACCATCACCACGAATATTACGGTAGTGTACAAAGATATCCTCTTTGTGGTCGTTAGCTGCTATAAAGCCATAGCCCCTAGCATTGTTAAACCATTTTACCATGCCATTTTCTCGACTAATTTCGTTATCAGACATACTTATAACCCTTTCACTATTTTTATTAATAACGCGATTCTTACTACAAGAAAAGCTGTGAATATTGTCTTTTATCGACTGAACATTGTCTAGAGAGCTAGGTTGAATCTGACGAAAATTTTAGTGACGTGCTTCATAAAAATTGCAATAAGTCTGGTAAAAGCATTTTTATTTTCGTCATATTTTTTTTCACCGTGTCCATAATCTCAATCATAGACAAAGGTTTATCAGAGATGCCAGCTGACCAATTAACAACCGTCACAATAGCGGCATAATCCATTCCCAATTCTCTTGCTAATATAGCTTCAGGCATTGCTGTCATCCCGACAATATCACAACCATCTCGTTTTAAACGTTCTATTTCAGCAACCGTTTCTAGACGCGGGCCTTGTGTACACCCATAGACACCTCGCTCAACCATATCAATGTTTGCATGTCGAAAAAACTCAATTATTTTTTTTCTCAAAATTTGATCAAAAGGCTCAGCAAAATCGACATGCTCTACATTTTGGAATGTTTCGCCTAAAAGCTGCTTTTGTTGGCCATCGTAAAACGTGTGATCACGCCCGTATGTATAATCAATTAACTGATCGGGAATAACAATGGTATCTGGTGACATTTTTTTTGTGATGCCACCCACAACATTAAACGCAATTATTTTTTTAACACCGAGCTCTCGAAGCAACCACATATTGGCGCGATAATTTACTTTATGAGGCGGCAAGTAATGTCCAGCACCATGACGAGGCAAAAATAAACAAGGTGTGTCACCTAAAGTTCCTTGTAGCATAGGCCCTGAATGGGAGCCATAAGGCGTCTCTTTAAAAATAGCATCATTGACAACAAGTGTATCGAACGTATCAAAGCCTGAACCACCAATTACCGCTGTTAATGTCATATTAAACCTTTTTTATTTACATTTTTTATTGAATAAATACCCGGAGCATTTCGATAAGAACCATGATAATCTAACCCAAAGCCAAATACATA
>JBNKUQ010000135.1:0-5563 GCA_050298695.1 Cellvibrionaceae bacterium | reverse complement strand
CAAGCAACCCCCATGATGCGTTTGCTACAAGGCGATGTTGGCTCCGGTAAAACCGTTGTTGCTGCCATTAGCGCAATACCCGCTATTGCCGCGGGTAAACAGGTGGCGATTATGGCGCCAACGGATATCCTGGCAGAACAACACCGCACCAACTTTAGTACTTGGTTTGAGCCACTAGGGGTGACGGTCGCTTGGTTAAGTGGAAAACAGAAACTCAGTGAGCGACGCAAACAGTTAGCCACTATTGCCGATGGACAGGCGCAGGTAGTGGTCGGCACCCACGCCTTATTTCAGGATGAAGTTCAGTTTCATAATCTAGTGTTGGTGGTTATTGATGAACAACATCGCTTTGGGGTGCATCAACGCCTGCAACTGCGGGATAAAGGCCATATCCCTCACCAGTTAATTATGACTGCAACGCCCATCCCTCGCACCTTAGCGATGAGCGCTTACGCAGATTTAGACTATTCCATCATCGACGAGCTGCCTAAAGGCCGACAACCCGTTGAAACCGTTGTGATCGGTCATAAACGACGAGATGAAATTATCGAACGCATTCGTCATGCGTGTCGCCAAGGACGTCAAGCCTATTGGGTCTGCACCTTGATAGAACAATCAGAAACACTCTCTGCAGAAGCTGCGGAAGATACGGCGGCAACACTAAGTGAGCGCTTACAAGGTATTCGGGTCAGCTTAATACATGGCAAACTCAAAGCCAGTGAAAAAGAACGTATTATGGGTGAATTCAAAGAAGGGAAAGTCGATCTATTAGTCGCGACAACGGTTATCGAAGTTGGGGTCGATGTTCCCAACGCCAGCTTAATGATTATCGAAAACCCAGAGCGCCTTGGCTTAGCGCAACTTCACCAGTTACGTGGCCGGGTGGGGCGTGGGAGTATCGCCAGTCACTGCGTCTTGCTCTATGGCGATGCCCTCTCACAACAGGGTAAAGCCCGCCTAAGCGCCATGCGCACGACCAGTGATGGTTTTAAAATTGCTGAAATTGACCTTAAACTGCGTGGTCCGGGCGAGGTACTTGGGACGCGTCAAACCGGTGATATTACCTTCAAATTGGCGAATTTAGAGCGAGATATAATGCTTTTAACTGAAGTCCATGAAAAAGCCAAAGAGATTCTCGTCTCCAAGCCTGAACTTGCTGAACAATTAATCGAACGCTGGATTGGCCGCAGCGAACAATTTGCTCAAGCATAAATGAAACGACCATTATTTGCCTTTTTCATCTCGGGTTGTCACCAAAAAACATTTCACCAAATCCTTTCTTTCTTTTTTTATTTTTGAACTACACTTAATAAAGCAGTAAACCCTATTTTGGTCATACAAAACGATGATATAGCACCCTTAGCCTAAATTAATCAGTTGAATCGTAGCGACAGGTTTTCGCTCCTGCAAAACCTGCATACACTACATCCTTGTAAATAAGGGATTCTAAGGTGTGGAAGATGAAATGCTTTTGACTAATTTAGGTTTAGCGCTACAGATCATTTTTTTAACTCGGGAGATAAGCAGTGTCAGTGCCCTCAAACATCGAGCGCTTGCTTGAAGGTTACAATGTCCCTTATTCGATCACGGACATCACCAAGTCACAACCTATCAATAACCAGGTTGTGGAGCTTAAACCATACAACACTGCTCGTGCAGTTGTTTTGCAAAATGATCACGAAGACAAAGTCATTGCAATTACCCGAACCAACACACTGTTAGATATTCGCTGTATCAACGAAATCTATAAGAGCCAATATAGTCCGCTGACTGGCGACGCATTGGATGTTTACATGCGTAACAACGGTGTTAGCGCCATCCCTGCTCTGCCCGCACTCAATGATTTACCCACAATTATCGATAGCGGGCTTCTAGAATATGAAACGGTATACCTTGATATTGGTATGGGATCGCAATATATCCGACTGGAGCAGAAAAATTTTCGCCAACTCCTAGGGAATGCCAAAATCGAAAACATTGTCTCTCCCCTATCTCCGTTAGAAATCCCCAAAGATCCCAAAAACGATAAGAAGAATATTGAGCAGAGCGTTAGCTTATTTACCGAATTACGCATCAAACAACGCTTAGAGGAAACACTGGAATTTCCTCCCTTACCCGCCACTGCAGACAAAATTATTCGTCTTCGCGTGAATTCCAACGCCGATATTAGCGACCTTACCGATATCGTTGAGTTGGATGCAAGCTTATCCGCCCAAGTGGTGAGCTGGGCAGCATCGCCCTATTACTCTGCTCCAGGATCCATTAAATCGATTCACGATGCCATTGTTCGAGTATTAGGTTTCGACATGGTATTGAATTTGTCACTAGGTTTAGCACTGGGTAGCGCATTAAAAATGCCTAAAGAAGGGCCCCATGGCTGCATACCCTATTTCCAGCAGTCTGTTTACGTCGCAGCCGCCACTGAAGCACTGATCACGTGTATACCCAGAGGCCAACGCCCTAGCTTTGGTACGGCTTATCTTGCCGGCTTACTCAACAATTTTGGTTATTTAATTATCGCTGAGGTATTTAACAGTCAATTTAAAGTGATTTGCCAACATATCGATGCAAATCCACAAGCTTCAGTACAGTCCGTAGAGCAACATATTATCGGCATTGACCGCAACCAACTCGCCAACTGGCTGCTGGGCTATTGGCACATGCCGAGTAGTATTTGTAATGCCCTTCGGCATCAAAATGATCCTCATTATGAGGGTGAAGACGCAGAGTATGCCTTGCTACTTTATGTTGCGAATAAGCTACTGCAAGAACAGGGGCTCATTATGAGCGTCTCTTCAAGCCCCATTGAAGCATCCGTATTCAAACGCTTACACCTGGACCCCGAAACCGCCAGAGAAGCCATCGCCACCCTGCTTGAGTCCCACGAAGAACTCAAAATCATCGCAAAACAGATGCAAGGGAAAGAGTAAAACCTTGACCTTAAACACGGCTGTCCGGAGAAAATTATAGGAATTTACTGTAAGCCTTGAAGTGCTTGGTCGCTAGCGGAAACTGTGCTGGTGAGACTCATATTTTCAAATAGCACATACCAAAGGCCTTTAATTTTCCCGAAACAATTATGGAAGTGTTAACGCGAAATAAGCACTTTCGAACTTCCCACAAATCTATAGAATGCCCTTGTCAAATTGATTGAGCTAAATCCACTAACAAGGCACTCACTTGCGCAAATACCCTTCACCCACAGAACCACGCTGGAAACCGGTGTCTTGGCCTCATCGCTACCCTAACGCCACGCTAAAATCATGGTTACTGGATACAGGCTCGCTAACCAAAAAACTAGTCTCTCTGTCCCAAGGAAACTTTCGAGTACAGGTTCTACAGCAATCACTTCAGAGGCCACGCTTATCTGAATGCCGAGCCCTAAAAATATCGTCGCGACGATGGGCGGTAGTGCGGGAAGTGATTTTATACGGTAACAGCACGCCCTGGGTCTATGCGCGCACGGTTATTCCTCTATCCAGCCTAAAGGGTGAACTACGGCGACTCCACGACTTAGGTAATCGGCCATTGGGAGGTGCCTTATTTTCGGACCCCTCTCTGCGGCGTGAAGCGCTTGAAATTGCGCCCGTCTTGAGACAACATCTGCCCACTTGTCCTCTATCCGCAAAACCGGCTTGGGGACGACGCTCATTGTTCTTGCTTAAACGTAAGCCGCTACTGGTTGCAGAAATATTTTTAGACGATTTATTGTGAGCCACACGCCAATGAATAAAAATGCGATAAGCACCAAGACAAGACCTAAAAAAACCAAAACAAAGGGTAATATGTTTTCCCAACCGACAGTCGACTCATGTAAACCCTATTGGGAGTTAATGCGCTTTCACCGCCCCATTGGCATTTTATTATTACTTTGGCCGACATGGTGGGCATTGTGGCTGGCGGCGGAAGGCCGCCCATCCATACCCCTATTGATTATTTTTACCCTGGGCGTCATCGTTATGCGCGCTGCAGGCTGTGTTATCAATGATCTTGCGGATCGCAACATTGACCAACACGTTGCGCGTACACAACAGCGCCCCCTCGCAACCGGCGCACTCAAACCCTACCAAGCCAAGCAAACCTTTGTCGTGTTAATAGCGCTCGCGTTATTTTTGGTGTTATTCACAAACCTATTAACCTTTATCCTATCTTTAGTAGCCGTGGCCTTGGCTTGCCTTTACCCCTTTATGAAACGTTATACCCACTTACCACAAGTGGTTCTCGGTGCGGCCTTTTCCATGAGCATTCCCATGGCCTTCGCTGCACAAACCGGGGCTTTGGACCCATTAATTGTCGTAATTTATGTCACCAATCTACTCTGGACCGTGGTCTACGACACCTACTACGCTATGACCGACCGTGAATACGATAAAAAACTAGGGGTAAAGTCCACGGCCATCTTATTCGAGGGTAGCGAACAAGTGATAACCGGCAGCCTGCAACTGATTGTGCTCGCTGGTTTTTGGATAATAGGCCAACGCTTCGAGCTAGGGGGTATTTATCTAATGTCGGTGGGTATTAGCGCTGGCTTAATGGCTTATCACCAATGGTTGATCCAAAAAGGTAAAGTAGAATACTACTTTAAAGCCTTTACCCATAACCACTGGATAGGTGCCGTTATATTCTTGGGTATTGCCTTAGATTACGCCCTTCGTTAACAAACGTGGGAAAGATATTCCCTTATTTCCAGGGGTTATCCGGCAAGTTGTCCAGCCACTGAATTAAAGCGGCAAAGTCCGCTTTGGTAATGGGGTGGGCTTTTACATAGGCCAGTTGCTCTGGTGTTAGGCCCGGAGTGTTTTCCGTTAGGAAAGGCGTGCAATCGTCGTTGTTTATTTCTGAGCTGCATTCTAAGCTCTCAAACTGTTCCTTGGTAATTTCAATCCCTTTAACCTCGTGCCACTCTTGGTTTTGGGTCCAACTGGGGGTATCAGAAGGTAAGCGCGATTGCACAAAATAGTAGAAGGAATCGACCTCGCCAATGCGGAATCTGTCCGGCCGACCGGGTTCTGTGTAGTGGATACCATCGCCTTGGAAATTCTCGACATCCAGGCCGTCTTCAAATAAATACAAGTGCCCGAAAAAGGCATAGATTTCATATTCCCAGTGGTTTTTGGGGCGCTCGGGGAGGATATTAGTCTCGCCTTTAGGAGTAGCGGCATAGTAATAATGCAACTCGGTATCTTCAATATTTTCCGTTTCGGTATACGTTAACCAAAAAGCCACTAATTTCCCTTCAGGGGGGCCGTAATAAGCATAATCTCCCTTTTTAGTAGGGTAATTAGTGAGATGAGCATAGGGCTTGTAAGGGCCAAAGTATAAATAACCGTAGGCGCCCCCCTCCCAGGAGTTATGGTAGGTGCCGGAGCCCAGGTAGAAGTTAATATCCGTTTCCTTGTTGCGGCTAAACCAGTGGGATAACTCCGTAAAAAGGCCGTCTCTCGCCAGAAGTACCAAGAGCACTAAGAATAAAACACCGTAGCCGGACCAAACAAAGCGGTCGAATTTTTTGCCCATCAGGGTTATTCCTTTTTTACTTCCAGGGGTTATCCGGTAGGTTGTC
>JBNKUQ010000134.1:0-5678 GCA_050298695.1 Cellvibrionaceae bacterium | reverse complement strand
AGGCCTACCATTGACCGTCACGCTGTTTTATCTTCTATTTCTAATACTGTGCCAACACGAGAACCATCACTTACAATCGGAGCAAGCCCTATGGATAAATGTAAAGAGCCAATTTTTATAGATTCTCGCTGCGGTTGATGTAGCGAATCAACTTGCGACAAAAATTCATGGCCGCGATTGAATAGGTCAATGGATTGTCCTAACAGTTTATCACTCTGAATAACAACACCTTGTTCACTTAACTGAGAGGATAAGTCAGTGATTAAACGGCCCATTGCCTGATTAGAAAAAATAATATTCTTATTTGCGTCCGCAATTAAAACCGCAGTATTACAGACAGTAAGAGCTTGTGCGGTTCTAAATGCCTCTTCACTAATACGCTTATTATCTTCGAATAAGTCTACAAAGACCTTCAAGGCTTTTGCCATAGAACCTATTTCATCTTCACGATCAATATAACTATGATCACTAATCACTTGCCCCTCAGCAGCACTTTGCATATTGGTGGTGAGGTTTTCGATTGGAGTAATAATATCTCTTCTAACACGTATCGCAGCAAAGTAAGCAATACCTACACCTAAACACAAACAAAATAACACAAAACTATAAGCGATAAGTTTAGATCGACCAATCACAGAGGTTTGGCTTTCCACTTTTGAGTCAGCTGATTCTTCAACCACCTCAATGGTTTCTAGCAATTGGTCACTGCTTTCATTGTATGTCTGCAGCGCCTGATGATAAGCATCTGCTAGCGAAACCATTTTCAGAACTTCGTCATTTAAAGACTTCATCCGCGCTTGTAATACTGTTGCTAAAACAGCATCATTTCCCGCAATCTTGACTCTATTCGTTTTAAAAACATTTAACCCTGACACCTCAGAAATAGTTCCCTCAAATGCCTTAATTGCTTGATCTAATTTTTGGCGTATCTTCTCGTTTTTCTGACTAGAGCTTACATATTGCCGGAGATAATAATTCACTTCCAAAAAGTGAATGTGAGCCTCCATCGTACCATCGGCTGCCGACCAACGCTCACTTAGACCAGTATTCCACGATTCAAATTGGTTAGGGGAAGACTCAAGAACCTCTACTTGAGCGTCACCTAATTCTTCAGCCTCCACCATAACCTCTTGCATAACGGTAAACAGACCTTCAATTTTTTTACTTTGGCTA
Organism: Cellvibrionaceae bacterium; assembly: GCA_050298695.1. Taxonomy (GTDB): domain Bacteria; phylum Pseudomonadota; class Gammaproteobacteria; order Pseudomonadales; family Cellvibrionaceae; genus CANLBN01. Next base: position 4,505 of record JBNKUQ010000134.1, on the reverse strand, counting down.
GAGTAGTCAGCATATTTTGCCAAGACATCCGCTTTCGCAAGATTAAACGCTTCTCGATTTTGATTGGTTAAATTAACTTCTTCGGCAGACATCAAACCAGCACTGATCATACGCTCTAGCGCTTCATCCGCCATTGCTTTCCCCTCTTCGAGGCGCTGGTGTTCATTACCTACCTGCCCCGCTGTAATTTGCTGCACTGCGATCATTTGCGCTTCGATGCCAATACTACCTTCCATTGCGCCATCCGCAGTGTCCCAGGCTTGTGTGGTAATGAAACTAAGCAATCCAGACAAGCTAAAGGTACTGTAGGCTCCCGAAGCACTAGCAACAACTATCATTATCAAAAGAGCGATAAGACTGTTATTAATTTTGCGCGATAAGTTCATTGAGAAGAAACCTCACTGATTGAGTTCCAGGTCTATAGGATTATTTTAAAAGTCTAGAAGAAAAAATCGAGATTGACAGTGGATCAATAAAATAGCGCAGGAATTAACTCATTCTTAATTATTGATGGAGTATATCCCTATACTCTACCGTGTCGGCATCTGCTCCGGGCAGATCGACCACAACGCCGCCAGCGGGCAAAAAGGCGATTTTTAGAGATGCCCACATTTTTAGTTATAGAAAAATATTTATAGGAAGCTCTGAAAAACTACCTGCGTTGCGATTACCGCGTTAAAATTTAACTCAAATCGGTCATTTATCACATGGTAAAGATGATGATAAGCTACACTCCGTCGATTTGGGGGCGATATGTCGCCATATACATCACAGTATACGTACAAGGGTAATGTGAACTGGTTCCTTGCTCCTAAGCGCGCCCTAAATGACAATTACGAAAGGCTTTATTGCCTCTATTAGGGTACGCTACCAAGGAGTAGACATGATGTCATTAATAGAATCACTGCGTTTCTACTACAGGGATTCTCTAATGGAATACTCTCGCATAGATCCAAAAGCGCTCGAAAAATCTGAGCACATAAACCCATGTCTTAAAATGTCACAAATTGTATCGAGTAATTCTATATAGAAAGACTCTATTTGGAGTAGCGTTATTAGTGACGATAAAGACTGAATTGGAGATTAAAGTTTGTTATTATCGCGAGCCTTTTTGCAAAGTCTCTACAACAAGAAACAACAACTATGTGGGTTAACGACCAATGTCTAATGACAAATAAGTGGCCTGCCACTTTAGGATATTAAGTTGGTATCTACTTAATCAAAATACAACACTAAACAAGGTAAATGACATGTTAATTCTAACCCGTCGTATTGGCGAAACACTGAAAATTGGTGACGATGTAGATGTAACGGTACTTGGTATACAAGGCAATCAAGTGCGTATTGGCATCAATGCCCCCAAGAATGTCGAAGTTCATCGAGAAGAAATTTATGAGCGCATTCAAATAGAAAAAGCGCGTAGAAAAGCGGAAATAGCATAATAGCATTCATTTCCAAACTGAAATACCAAAGTAACGACGGAGAGGTAGGACTACTAAAAAATAATTAAGTAGTCGGAGGCAAAATAAGATGAAATACTCAGTTGAATCCCTGCTCACTCAGTACCGAGATGACGTATCGACGATACGGCATTTACTTAAGAACGGTGAGCACAACCATGCTCTCATGAAACTCACCGTATTAGAATCTAGCATCAACACAGCATTAGCAACTGTTGATGTAAATAAAAAAGTTCATCTTGAATTGATGGATTACACCAGCTAAATAGTTCTCTCAGGTACAACCCCGCCGCCCCCTCTTACAATACCCTTTATTGATGTCTTCGACGTCGTAACAGTAATACGACAATCAATACAGACAAATCAAATGATAGGTCTGCCAATGCAGCGAAAACAACATAGCGCTCAAGCTCTTTAATTAGCCAACTCTGATAAACCCCTGTTTTTTGAGAAGAGCCCTTTAAACTCTAAATTTAACGGGTTTGACCTGCCGTATTGGCAAATGAGAATAAGCAATACAATAGTGGATAGAACCACATGCAGAGTCAGCATTTCTCGTTTTTATTTTTTCTAGGTTTTCTGAATCAGCCCCAGCGAAAATATTTTTGGCTGCCCTATTCGCTTACGGGATATTCAAATTAAAAGCCGCTATTCAAACCAAATAACATTAGTTATACGCCCTGTTGTACCATCGCGACGATAAGAAAAAAAATTATCGCTCTCAGAAAAAGTACAAAAGTTGCCACCATATATCCATTGAATACCGCTAGCGCGCAAAATCTCCCGTGCAATACCGTAAAGGTCACCCATCCATTTATTCTGTGTCTTCCCTTCCATAAAATGATTTTCAATCGCCAACTGTGGATAGTGTTGTATAAATTCACTTCTGACTTCAGAGCCAACTTCGAATGCCGTTTGACTAATCGCCGGCCCAAGATAGGCCATCAGCTCGTCAGCCTCCTCAAAACAGCTGATGGTGTTCTGTAATATACCATGGCATAACCCCCGCCATCCTGCATGGGCAATAGCCACTTGCTTTCCTTTTCTATCACAGAAAAAAACCGGTAGGCAATCTGCTGTCATCACGCAGCATACCTGATTCGGCTTTTGGGTATTAGCAGCATCTGCTATCTTCGAGTAAGAAGCCTCACCTACATCCACAACTACAGTGGAATGCACTTGCTCTAACCAATGGATATCCGACTGTCCAATAGCAGTAGAAAGTAAAGCACGATTCTGCATAACTGCAGCAATGTTGTCACCAACATGTAGTGCCGTATTAAAAGAATCGTAAGGCGATTCCGATACCCCTCCTTGGCGTAAGGTAAAACACGCTTTAACATTCGATGGCGCAGGCCAATCTAAATAGTGCAGTGAATTCATAGAAGTTTATCCTTTCTCTAACGCGAGCAACAATTGCTGTATATCCGCAGGTAACTCACTTTCCCAGCTGAGTATTTCACCGGTATGTGGATGTACCAGAGTAAGCCGCTTAGCATGTAATGCTTGCCGAGGAAAATCGACTAACGCTTGTTTTAATTCGGTTGAGGTACCCGCTAACCAACGCTGACGACCAAGATAAACGGGGTCTCCAACTAAGGGGTGCTTAATATAGGACATATGCACTCTAATTTGATGTGTACGCCCGGTCGCTAGCTGGCAAGCAATATGGGTGTAATGTGTATAGCGTTTAATCAGCCGATAATAGGTCAACGCCTCTTTCGCGGTAGCCCCCCGTTCTAGCACAGACATTTTTATGCGATTAGTGGGATGACGTCCAATGGGTTTATCGACTTTCCCTCCTCCGGTTAATTCACCCATGACGACCGCTTCATATTCTCGCCCCAATGAGCGGTCTTGTAGCTGTTCAATCAATGCACCATGCGCCAATAATGACCGAGCAACCACCATCAAACCCGAAGTATCTTTATCTAGGCGATGCACAATACCCGCTCTGGGAATTGTGGCAAGCTCAGGAAAGGCATGAAGCAGACCATTAAGTAAAGTGCCATCGGATACACCTGCACCTGGGTGGACAACAAGACCTGCTGGCTTATTAAGCACAATAATGTGTTCATCACTATAAACCAAATCCAATGCAATTGGCTGTGGCAGCCAGCGTTCTTCTGGCTCAATAACGGCCACCAATTGAAGCTGCTCGCCGCCTAAGAGCTTTTCTTTCGCTTTACGTTGCCTACCATCAATAGTTAACTGCCCCGCCCTTATCCAGGACTGTAAACGAGAACGAGAAAAGTCTGTAAATAGTTCTGCCGCAACTTGATCCAGACGTTGGCCCGAATAGCTCAAAGGAACCTGGCAGGTATAGGTTTCTTTGTCATTGAAGTCATCATTTTCACGCTTGTTGGGTACTTCATTAAAATGTTTTTCTGTCATATCTCAATAAGGGGCTTCAGCATAAACCCTGGCTGTGGTTAAATGGCAATTTTTTGAGAGAGTATATTCGTTTATGGGTCGCCCTGCTGTATTCACCTTACAAAGACTTTACCCACATGGGCGCTTGTTCTTACTCATCATCGTGATTAGCCTAGCGTTGTTTGGCTGCTCAACCACCAAAAAAATTAAATCTGGTCAACTCAGCGAACAAAAATTGTACGAACGAGCTCAAACCTCACTCAAACGAAAAGATTATTATGTCGCAACCGAGGCCTTACAAAAACTCGAATCTGACTTTCCCTTTGGCAAATATGCGAACTCTGCTCAACTAGCTCTTATTTATGCCTACTATAAAAGTGATGAACTGGCACTGGCGGACTCTGCAGCCTCTCGCTTTATACGCTTACAGCCTAACCATCCCGATGTGGATTACGCCTATTACATGCGAGGACTCACCGCATTTCCTAAGCCTGGCTCGCTATTTCAGTCAATGGTTGGCACCGATTTAAGCAAAAAAAATACAAAAGCAGCACAAACTGCTTTTGTTCAATTTTCAGAATTGGTTCGACGCTTTCCTAATAGCCAATACGCACCTGACACTCTCAAACGCCTAGAATATTTGCGCAATTTATTAGCCCGAAGCGAGATCAA
>JBNKUQ010000133.1:0-5791 GCA_050298695.1 Cellvibrionaceae bacterium | reverse complement strand
TGTGCTGCCCCAGAGTACGTTGAGCTATTTGGAAGGCCATCTAATCCAGAGGAGCTAGTAGATCATAATTGCATCTATTACAGCCTGTTTCAGGCTGGTGTCGACTGGACGTTCTTCAAAAACGGCAAAAAGATCAAAGTACAGCCCCGAGGCAACTTTATTGTAAACAACAGTGATGCGATAGCAGAAGTGCTTTTACAGGGCTTAGGTATATGTCAGATGCCAACTTTCATAATTTCTAAGCACCTTTCCAGCGGAGCAATAATCCCTCTATTGGAAGACTACAGCTTGCCAAACCATGCAATCTATGCGGTATATCCAGAACGCAAACACCTGCCCGAAAAAGTCAGTGTGTTCATTAGCTTCATGAAAGATAAGTTAGGAGATCGCTCTGGCTATTGGGATGGTATGTGTTGATTGAACACTCGACCCTAGGAAGAAAACGGGTGTTAAACTAATCCAATAAATCCAATGCACGCTTCAGCCCTGCAACATAAGCAGGATATTGTGAAATCGTATTGTGGCCCGCACCGGCAATAACAGCGACCTCTACCAGTTGATCTCCAAACCCGGCGATTAGCTGTTCGGTTCTGGCCCGGGGTATTACCCTGTCCTCTTCTGCAATGAAGATATAGGTTTGCGCCGTAATATCTTTTACCCTATCCAAAGATCGATATCTGTCTTTGATCAACCAGGAAACCGGCAACATCCAATAAATATCTTTAGCGACATGTTCAATGCTATCAAATGGCGTTACCAAGATAAGCTTGTCCACTTGCCGATTAGCTGCCACGTATGTAGCAATGCCTGAACCAAGGCTCCGGCCCATCAAAGATATGGATTCATGTTTGCTTTTAACCGCTTGAAATATATGTAGAGCATCACTATATAGAGCCGCTTCAGAAGGCTTGCCTGGGTTATTACCATAACCACGGTAAGGGATCAGGTAGATGGTATAGTTCGGGATTACCGCCTTGAAGAAAGGAATATTGGCTTCGATACTTTCTGCGTTGCCGCCATAATAGATTAACGCTTTAGGTTGCCCTTCATTAAGTATCCAACCTGAAAGCTGTGTACCATTCACAAGGAAGCTGGTATTCATCTCGCCGTAAACATTACTGGCAAGCTTGGGAAAGTACAGAAATTGACGTTGCAGGGAGCAAAAAGTAAGCGCAAAAAGTGCGTAGAACACCACCACAGTTAGCAATATAGTTTTCAATCCCGCCACCTTTCTTGCCTGAGCTTGTACCGATAATATACGAGCGCATAAACAACGATATTGACTCCCACGGCCACAATACCCAGTAAGACCTGGACATCGAAGTGCAATCCGGCCGGATAGATAACGGGAATGATATAGTGCTCAACGAATCCTGCCGGATAACCTTCATCCCCCGCCGCTTGCCTCAATTGGTTTTCCAATGGCGTTAAAGGGCAGATCCAGCCATTGAAACTGATCAAAGCAACCCATAGCGCTGCCGGAATATGGACAAACAGCATATAGCCACGCCATAGCAGCAGCAAGCCTCCGAGTAACGCGAAGATGATAAATAGTAGGTGAAGTATAACGACAAGATCTGCCAGCAATCGATAAATCATAAGCTATCACTCCTTCCCCTACTCACCATAGTTTATCGGAGCTCTAACTGTTATCCACATACAGGCCAAAATTTGAAAGTTATACCGACCTGCAATTCGTGGGTTCGTAAGCGTTATCAACAAAATTTGGGGACAGTTTCCACCGCTACTCAACCCTACCCTTGGTTACTAATTTTTAGCTATTTATAACAAGCTCAAGTAAGGCTTTATTCTAAGCGCTTAAACTGCAACGCCACCAGTCGCTGATACAGTTCGCAGCTTTGCATCAACGATTGGTGGTTACCAATATCAACCAGCGCGCCTTCGTCTAATACTGCTATCTTATCTGCATGTTGGATGGTGGATAAGCGATGCGCAATGATCAATGTAGTTCGGCCTTTCATTAGTTCCTCAAGTGCTTGCTGAACATAGTGTTCGCTTTCGCTATCCAGCGCGCTCGTGGCTTCATCAAGCAGTAGGATTTTAGGATCTTTAAGAATTGCACGAGCAATCGCTATTCGCTGTTTTTGCCCACCAGATAGTCTCACACCTCGCTCCCCTAAAAAGCTACGATAGCCTTCAGGGAGTTTCTCAATAAACTCATGCGCATGGGCTTTTTTCGCAGCTTCGATGACTTGCTCGTCCGTTGCTTCTGGGTTGCCGTAACGAATATTGTGAAACACATCCTGGCTAAACAAAGCTGGCTGCTGTGGGACAAGTGCCATCTGGCGGCGAAGGTCGTTCGGGTCGAACTGGCGAATATCTTCTCCGCCAAACAAAACCTGGCCTTGCTGTGGATCGTAAAAACGCTGTAACAGTTCGAATAGTGTCGTTTTACCAGCACCCGAAGGGCCAACCAGCGCTAAAACCTTGCCTCGCTCTGCGGTTAGGTTTAATTGTTTGATAGCCGGTTGGTTAGGACGAGAAGGATAGTTGAAACTAACCGAGTTAAATGTCACCTCTGCGGGCATGGTTGCGCTTATCGGTAACGGATGGTTTGGCACTCGAATATCGCTTTCTACTTGCAGGATCTCTATCAGTCTTTCAGTAGCGCCAGCCGCTCTTTGTAGCTCACCAAGCACTTCTGATATGGTTGCCATAGAAGATGCCACCATAATGGCATAAAACACAAATGCCCCCAGATTACCCGCTGACATTTTACCGTGTATTACGTCACTCCCCCCTACCCAGAGCATCCCAGCAATCGCGCTAAACACAATGACAATGACACCAGATATTAAAATTGCTCGCTGCTTTACTCGCTGTCTACCAATCTCGAACGCTTTCTCTACTTCTGCGGCAAAGGCAGCTTTTTCGTGTTGTTCTGAGTTAAAGCTTTGCACCGTTTTAATATGTTCTATGGCTTCACCTGCATAGCTACCCACATCTGCCATTGAGTCCTGGCTCTTGCGGGATAGTGCTCGCACTCGTCGCCCATAGACCAAAATAGGCACCAAAACGAACGGCACTGAAGCAAGAACGATCAGCGTGAGCTTAAAGTTAGTGGCAAACAACATAATGATGGCACCAACACACATTAAAGCGCTGCGCATAGCCATAGAGAATGAGGAGCCAATAATGCTCTGCAGCAAAGTGGTGTCAGTAGTAAGGCGCGACATAATATCGCCGCTACTGTTGGTTTCAAAATAACTAGGATGTAGCGAAATAACATGGTTAAACACAGCAAGGCGAATATCGGCGCTGACGCGTTCACCTACTGATGACACAAGATAGAATCTAAAGAAAGTACCAATAGCAATGCACAAAGTGATACCGACGATAAACTGAATTGCACTGGTCAGCTCCTGCAACGACTGCTGAGCAAACCCTTGATCGATAAGAATGCGCACTCCATAGCCAACCGACAACGTCAGGCCTGCAGTCACTACAAGTGCGGCCAAGGCTGCGGTAACCCGCCACTTATAAGGCGAAACAAAGGCGTTGAGCTTTAAAAGAATGCTGAGGTTTTTGTTATTTTTTCTGTTCATGATTGGCTCACAAACCTTTGTCGATATTTGGAATAGGAATAGTGGCGAAACCGTTCATTGCTATACGTGAAGTAATGCATTGTTTGCTAATTTAGCAAAAGCGCAGACAAAGTTCTGCCCCCAAGAACTAATCCAAAATGTCATTATTAATGCTGATCAATGATCATGAACCATAAACAAAGCGCGCCGGTCACCGCTCTTATTGGTTATTCTTTTTCTTCTTTAACCGTATGTAAATGAACATCTTGTTGTGGAAATGGAATCGAAATCCCTTCGCGGTCAAACCTTAGTTTCACCTCTTTTGTCACATCCCAGTAAACATCCCAGTAGTCATCGGTTTTAACCCATGGCCGAACAATAAAATCGACTGAAGAAGTATTCAGCGTATGTACCCGAATATTTGGCTCTGGTGTACGTAAAACCGCTGGGTGCTCAGTGACAATATCAGTGAGGATAGATTCTGCTTTAAGCAAATCATCCCTATAGCCAATTCCAAATACCATATCGACACGCCTTACACGTTCATGAGTGACATTCTTAATGACATCACCCCATATTTTGCTGTTAGGGATAATGATAATCTGGTTGTCGAAAGTCTTAATAGTGGTGTTTACTAAGCTCATATGGCTTACCTGACCATCGACACCACCAGCGGAAACAAGGTCCCTGACATCAAACGGCCGATAGATAAGAAGCATCATACCCGCAGCAAAATTAGACAACGTGTCTTGTAACGCGAATCCAATAATTACACCCGCGATACCAAAACCTGTGAGCACTGGCGCCAAATTTAGACCTACCTGAGACAAGCCCACCAAAATACCAATAACCCACACGATATTGCCAGACATACCAATAAAAAAATCTTGCATAAGTTGGGACAGTTTGAGGTTTTTTGAGGAGACGGCTTTGCTAATAATCTTACGTACCAGCCTTGCAAACACTTTCGTCGCTAGAATAATAAGTGCAAAAATAAACAGCTGGAATAAGTGTTCTGGCGCATTATTCACAACCCAATTCCAGAATGAGTCTAACCAATGTGTGAGAATCGCAAAGATCACTTTGCCTTCAAAAAGTTCATGCGTAATGCTGCCCGTGATTTCAAATAACAAGCGCTTATATTCAGAAGTGTCGACTCCAAGTCTATCCGCGATAGACATCATTGAAGTGAGGCTGTCTATCGTAATATTCAAACGCTGCCTAATCACTAATTGACTAAGCTCTATGGCTGCTTTTTCAGACTCAGGGCTAACGTCAAGCTGCTTGCCAACGACACTTATTTGTTGGTTAAAATACTCTACCGAGGCTGAAAGTATACTGAGTCGCTTAAGGATGGCTTCTCTATACTTTGCTTCTTGCGTCGTCTGTTCGACAGCCAAAGACTTAAGCCATTCAATGTTTTGCCAACGAGATTTAATCATGCCGTCAAGATAGTGCTGCAGTTCCTGGTATTCATTAAGTAGCGTAAGCCGCTGTTCGTTACTGGCAGAATCTAATTTACCATTCAGGGATTTTATTCTCTCTTCCAGGTAGGAGGTCGCATTTATCGCGTAATTCTCTTGAACTTCGATTAACGCAATCAAGCTGTCTTTAGCAATGTTCCCTCGACTTACTGCCGAAGCTAATTGGGCTCTGAGTTCTTCATTTTTTTGAAATAGCTTTAGCTGCAACGCATCCCTTTCTTCGCCGCTCGCCATATATAATGCATCCACTAACTCTTGGAGTTCATTATCCATCTTCTCGATGGCAAGCTCTTGTTTAGAAACAACCACAGACTCCTCAGAAGCCTGCAAACCAAAGCTGAAAAAGAAAGTAAACGAGATGAGAATACCAATAGCCAACATTCTCAAGTGATGATAAGAAAATCGATCCATAGTTACCTCTGCAAGAGAGTCGCAAGTCATTGCTTCTTGCGTTGCTGATTCTAAGTTTACATCACAAAACTCAAAGGATTTTGAAAGTGTGTTGGCACACGGCTTTGTTGTCGAATTCGTTGGAACTAAATCGATGCGCGATGATCAGAACAGTCGCTCTTATTCAATCACTTAACATGGTAATGAAACCTCGATACAAAACCACCAACCGGAAGAATTACAACCATTCAGCGTATCAGAAGATGATTTAATCACAAAAGCGGTTAGTTTCCAGTTTCCGAGATTGCAAAGTGCCTCTATAGGGGTAATCTACGCAGTAAACTGTTTCGGCAACTTACCACAAAATCGGTA
>JBNKUQ010000132.1:0-5796 GCA_050298695.1 Cellvibrionaceae bacterium | reverse complement strand
TATCAACCTTCCCCTGCGATCACTGCATTAATCAATGATACGTATTACATCAATCTTGAAAAAGATATTAAAAATGATCACTTAACTCTTAAAAGCAAAATATATGCATCCACCAACGAAAAAAATGAAAAGCTTTATAATTATCAATTAAGCTGGCCTGCCTTTACCAATTTTTGCCATGGTGGAATTATTAATATTGCTTATCAATCTGGGTATTCACACGATTTATTCACATGGTATCTGCTCGCAGCACATGAAATGTTAACAACAAAATCAAATAATGGAGAAAAGAGAATTGTTGATTTATTTTCAGAGTCATTCAGCCATAATCGCTTTACCTATGATTTATTAGCCACCTTCTTGAACACTTATGAAAATATAGTATTACGTATTCCATTTGACTTTATTAAGAAAAAATCTATACGTTCATTACTACCTCATATTAATAGTAATAAGCACTCTCTTTTAGTCAGCTTAGAAAAACGGATTATTACGATGCAAGACCTTGATAACCTACCCATCAACTTTATTGAAATAGATTGTCGTCAGTCTTCCATGGAAAACGGCTTATTAGCGGAAAAACGCTTGAATATGATTAACTATGTGCAAAATGAAGGGATTAAAGTAGTACTTGCAGAGTGCATATCACCCTCTCAACAAGATTATGCACTGCACATGAATGTAGACTATTTTTAGTTGAAGCTAACGCAACCCTAAAAATATCACACAACATGTGTTTTTAAACATTACTAGATACTCCATATCTTCAAGGGTATATACCTAGGAGGAACTATCATGACGGATCAAGCTAAACCAAGAATTTTATTAGTTGACGATGAGAAATCCATCCTCGATGCACTATATCGTTTTTGTCGTCAACGCAAATGGACTGCATTACGCGCAAATAGTGGTGAAGAAGCATTAAAACTACTCGATTCCGAGGTAGTCGACATCATTATTTCTGATATGCGTATGCCTAATATGGATGGCGCAAAATTCCTCTCAAAAGCAAGAGAGAAATGTCCTTCTAGCGTCAGGATATTATTAACAGGTTATGCCGATATGGATGCCGTTATTAGCGCAGTAAACCAAGCAAAAATTTATAATTATTTAAACAAGCCCTGGGATGACAATATGCTGGAAAGCGTGATCAATAGCGCTTTTGACTTTAAAATGAAGGAAGATGAGCGCCTGCGATTAACACGAGAGCTTGCTGAACTCAATGATTCGCTCGAACAAAAAGTTCAAGAAAGAACCCAAGAATTACAAATTGCTATTGAAAAAGCGGAAGAATCTAATCGCAAAATTACTAATAACTTTAAAGAATCACTATCTTTAATGACTAGCATCATTGAAATGCAAGATGGCAGTGAATCCAATTATACCAGTATGATAGCTAATGCCTGTGTAGCTATTGCCAGAGCATTGGATCTAACCCCAAAGGAAATTGAACAAATACGTATTGCTGCACTATTACATAATATTGGTAAGTTATCGCTACCGGAAGCGATCCGAAAAAAACCTATGAACCAATTGAATAGAGCAGAGCTAGAAATTTTTCGAACTCACCCAATTCAAGGTGAAGCCGTTCTTTCTGGTATGACTGGCCTAAAAATAGTTTCTAAATTAGTGCGCAGTCATCAAGAGTACCTCAATGGAAAAGGCTTCCCCGACAAACTCAAAGAAGACGATATTCCTATGGGTGCTAAGATTATTTGTATCGCAAGTGACTTTCAAAAGTTAGAAAGTCACTTACTATTACACGAAGTCAGTGGTCCTAAAGAGGCCATGGCTTATATTAAGAGTGTTTCAGGACAACACTACGATGCACGCATCGTCGACCTATTTGAAAAGTATTACGAGAATCATTTACAAAACTACCGCAGTTATTTATCTCAACTCGATTTGAAAGCGGTTTTACCGGGTATGGTACTGGCTGAAAATTTAATATCTTCAAATGGATTAATGTTACTGACTAAGGAAACCGTATTGACAGAAGATCATATCGATCATCTTCGCGTCTACGAAGAAGATATTGGTAGTAAGTTAGTTTTTCCGATACTTAATAGCTCTATTGATGCATTAAATGCAAGTAGTGAAGAAGACGCTCCCGCCGAAAGCGAGGGCTAAATATGCAATATACTTAGTCCTAGAATAAAAAACGGCCCACCGAAGTGAGCCGCTTTCTGCCTGTATGGATAGGCTATTGGACGAGTAAATCCCTTTACATCTATTGCTCTTGTGCATCCATGCACCCGCAGCATTGACCACCAAGGAAGGTGGAAATGCAGAAATTGCAGGAGCGAATTTCTGCCGTAAATCCCTTTACATCTACTGCTCTTGTGCATCCATGCACCCGCAGCATTCGTAAATCCCTTTACATCATACCGCCCATTCCACCCATGCCGCCCATACCGCTCATATCGGGCATGCCACCAGCAGACTTGTCTTCAGGTAGATCTGCAACCATGGCTTCTGTAGTAATCATCAAGCCCGCAATTGAACCCGCCGCCTGTAGTGCAGTACGGGTGACTTTAGCAGGATCTAGAATACCCATTTCCAACATATCGCCATATTCACCGGTGGCGGCGTTGAAACCGAAGTTACCTTCACCTTGCTTCACTTTATCTGCAACAACAGAAGCCTCATCACCGGCATTGGCTACGATTTGGCGTAGAGGAGATTCCATTGCACGCAATAAGATTGCAACACCTGCTTGTTGATCTTCGTTGTCACCAGTGACAGATGCAACCGCTTTAATTGCACGAATTAATGCAGTACCACCACCAGGAACCACGCCTTCTTCAACCGCAGCACGAGTCGCGTGAAGAGCATCTTCAACACGTGCTTTTTTCTCTTTCATTTCAACTTCTGTCGCTGCACCAACTTTAATCACTGCAACACCGCCAGCCAATTTGGCTACGCGCTCTTGTAGTTTTTCTTTGTCGTAATCAGAAGAGGTTTCTTCGATTTGTGCACGGATTTGGCCAACACGCGCTTGAATGGCTGCTGGATCACCAGCACCATCAACAATAACGGTGTTTTCTTTGTTCATGGTAATACGCTTAGCCGTACCTAAATGCTCTAAGGTTGCCGTTTCTAGATCTAGGCCAACTTCTTCAGAAATCACAGTACCGCCAGTAAGAACTGCGATATCTTCTAACATGGCTTTACGGCGATCGCCGAAGCCAGGCGCCTTACATGCAGACACTTTAACAATACCGCGCATGTTATTAACAACCAAAGTCGCTAAGGCTTCACCTTCTACATCTTCAGCAACAATCACTAATGGCTTACCCGATTTGGCAACCGCTTCAAGTACAGGTAATAACTCACGAATATTAGAAATTTTCTTGTCAACCAATAGAATAAATGGGCTTTCTTGCTCAACCATCATATTTTCTTGGTTAGTAATGAAGTAAGGAGAAAGGTAACCGCGGTCAAACTGCATACCTTCTACAACATCCAATTCATTTTCAAGGCTGTTACCTTCTTCAACGGTAATAACGCCTTCTTTACCGACTTTTTCCATCGCTTCTGCAATGATAGACCCAATGTTCTCGTCACTGTTAGCAGAGATAGTACCTACTTGGGCAATAGACTTGCTGTCAGCACAAGGGGTTGAGATTGTGTGGATATGAGCAACAGCAGCAGTCACCGCTTTGTCGATGCCACGCTTTAAGTCCATCGGGTTCATACCCGCTGCAACCGCTTTTAAACCTTCGTTTAGAATAGATTGAGCCAATACAGTCGCTGTGGTTGTACCGTCACCGGCATCATCAGACGCTTTTGAAGCGACTTCTTTTGCCATCTGTGCGCCCATATTTTCGAACTTGTCTTTTAGCTCGATTTCTTTAGCAACAGATACACCGTCTTTAGTCACTGTAGGTGCACCGAATGATTTATCTAAAACAACGTTGCGACCTTTAGGCCCAAGAGTCGTTTTTACTGCGTCTGCAAGGATGTTAACACCGGCCAACATTCTTTGGCGGGCACTATCACCGAATTGTACGTCTTTAGCTGCCATGATTTTTTACCTTAATGTTTGTCTTTAATAATCAACAAATGTGAATTCAGTGATGCGCAATTATGCGCGATCATTATTTCCGAGCTTGTATTTTTTAACCATTATTTCTCAACAACGGCTTTAATATCAGACTCAGATAGAATGACTAATTCTTCACCTTCGACTTCAATAGTGTCACTACCCGCGTATTTACCGAATACAACGACATCACCAACTTTGACGTCAACAGGGCGAACATCACCATTGTCCAAAATGCGGCCGACACCCACGGCGATCACTTCACCTTGGTTTGGCTTTTCTTTAGCAGAACCAGGCAAAACGATACCGCCAGCCGTGGTTTCTTCTTCTTCCTGACGACGAACGACAACACGGTCGTGAAGAGGACGAATTTTCATTATTGATTCTCCAATAAAAGGGGTTAAGAACAATAAAACACATTTAATCAGATGCTTATTTAGCGCTGCTTTTTTATACACAGCGACAATAAGTCATAGAGTGCTCAGCTTAATGGGGCCTGGTACGGGCATTTCAAGCAAAATTGACAAAATTTTTTTAGTTTTGGGACAGAATATTAGGCTTAGCCTCATTAATCTTGGTGCCGCTTAAAATCGCCTTCAATTACTTCGGACTCAGACCGCTTGGTATCAGTGGATTGGTGGCGATAACTTGAGCCAAATCCAGTCATGCGCACTTGAACCGACCGGAATAGACTGGCAGCAAAAAAGCGTATCACCAAGGCCCTGATACCAGGGGTCAAACAAGCAAATCCAATCGCATCTGTAATAAACCCTGGCGTTAGTAATAATGCACCCCCAATAGCAAAAAATAAGGTATCGGCGATTTCTTTTGCCGGTAACTCATTCGCCTGAAGTTTAGCGCGTGCACTAACCAGGGCTTCTGAGCCCTGGTGGCGCAAAAGTGCTAATCCAATACACGCTGTCAGCAATACCAAAGCAATGGTTAATGGAGCACCAATAAGCCCTCCCACCGTAATCAATAACCACATTTCAGCAATGGGGACGGCAATAAACAACAATAACAAAGTACGCATACATTAATCCGTTTAGAAAATTACGAGTTATAGACCACCACCAAGCACTTAAAAAGAGCACTATTGTCATCCCCACGCCTTCGCGGGAATGACGCTAAGAGAAATAAATACATTACCCATTAACTTGTAGTTAACAGGCGCTAGCAGTAAGGTCAAGATCTTGCATTAAAACTAATGCACCCAAAATAGTTTAAGAACTAATAAGTGGTGCTTCGGATATCAATAATCAAGGTCACACTACATCTACCGAGCACTGGCAAGCGGAGGAGAGAGCGAGTAATCCACTCATTAACTTTTTTATCTGGAGAAATAATACAAAAAACAAGTATCAACGCCCTATATCGTTCACAAAAACTCATCACTGCACTCATTATGGGCACGTCGCTAACAACGATAAGCACAATCACACATGCAGAGACTTGGAGTGGCGAAGGTGAAGCAGGTCTTGTTATTATAAGCGGCAACTCAGATTCTGAAGTCGTCAATCTAGGACTGAATGTTTCAAAAATAGCGGGACCCTGGGAACACACCGTTAAACTCTCGGCAAATAGTGCAGAAAGTGATGGCGACAAAAGCGCTGAGTCTTATCTCGCAGCATACAACGCTAAATACAATCTAGATGAAAAGCAATTTATGTGGGGAGATTTACGCTATCTGGATGACAAATTTGGTTCGTTTGAGGGCGTCGCAACTGTTGGTGCGGGTTACGGCTATCGCT
>JBNKUQ010000131.1:0-5801 GCA_050298695.1 Cellvibrionaceae bacterium | reverse complement strand
CAGACGAGAACACTGCGATGTGGATACTTTATTTTCTCTGCATATGAACCATGACATATTATAATGCTCCAGCTATACCTCGACCACCTCTTCTCCTTTGGCGAGCCTCAAAATAGAACCAGACGCTGGAGTAAACGCAACCACCTCATGCTGTGAAAGCTCAGAGGGATGTGCAGGCACCCCCTTCTGCGACAAATAGAGTGGAGTCGCACAAATAACCATCTTGTAGGGCATTAGTTTACGTGCAATTAAACGCCTGTCTGGGGGTGTCCCAATGCGAAAAGCGATATCAAAACCTTCTTCAACCAAATCAACATTGCGGTCAGTCAGGACGATATCCAGCGTCACTTGCGGCGATACCTGACGATAGCGAGTCAGTGCGGGCATCAGTATGGTTGCCCCGAAGGTTTCCGGAGCAGTAATTCTCAACTTTCCTATCGCCTCATTCTGCTGCGCCTCGGCTTCCAAATCAGTCAGTGCGACACGATCCAAAATGTCCCTACACTGATCAAAATAGCTTGCCCCAAAATCTGTCAGACTTTGGCGACGTGTGGTTCGGTTGAGCAGACGGGTTCCAAGCCGCGCTTCCAAGGCCGCAATATACTGGCCAACCATTGCCGGTGAGATACTGAGCTGGCTTGCTGCTGCACTCATTGAACCCGTTTGAACGGTTTCAACAAAAACCTGCATAGAACGAAAAAGATCCATTAGATAGCTCTGCTTTTAAATATTGTTAGTATTTTAGCAATTATCAATAAAAACCACATAAATTATGATGGCCACAGTAATAATTAACTGAGAGGCACATCATGATCAAATCACGTTTTAAAAACAAAACCATCCTAATCACTGGCGCGGGGACTGGGATGGGACGGGCATCCGCACTGCGATTAGCAAAAGAAGGCGCACAACTCGCTATCCTCGGACGACGACTGGAACCGCTGGAAACACTGGCATCGGAAATCGAGGCATTGGGCAGTACAGCAATAACATTGGCTTGCGATATTAGCCAAGAAGACGAGGTATTAACTGCTGTAAAAATGGCAGTAAACCACTTTGGTCAACTGGATGGTCTTTTTGCCAATGCTGGCGTACTTGGTGATTTCAGACCCTTGCAGGAAACCAGCATTACCCAGATGGATATGTTGATTGCAACAAATCTTCGCGGTACTTTTTTTACCATTAAACACTGCTTGCCAACACTTGAGGGCGGCGCCATCCTGATCAATGCCTCATGGACAGCCAAGGCTGTCATGCCGGGAACAAGTGCCTACGCAGGAACAAAAGGTGCGCTACTGGCCATGGTAAAAACGCTGGCGGTTGAACAAGGCCAGCGCAACATTCGAGTTAACGCAATCAATCCAGGTATTATCCTTACCCCCATGGCAGACGACGTACTCGACCCTGAGCTTTCAGCAAAACTTGCCGCTCATACCCCGCTGAGACGCAACGGCACACCGGAAGATGTCGTCGGCACCGTTGCCTGGCTTTTATCTGAGGATGCGGCATTTGTAACGGGGCAAGAGATCACCATAGATGGCGGATACACCATCGGCGGTCTCAGGCTGTAAACTACAGAACCAAATATTGTGGGTAATCGCTTACCGAAAAACCGTTTTCATTTTAACGGACAGGAAAATAAAAATACCCCGGTGTGAAACGGTTGAGATACGACCGTTTCACAGCATTAGAAAGTCCCTTTACGTCGATGCCAACACCACTCCGTTAGAAAACTAGTGGCCACATTGGCAGTATTTTTAACTTATTAATAACCCATTTAAAAAAATACAACATAAGGCGCCACAAAATCCGTGGTTCGACTTTTAAACCTTTGCAGATTAAAAACGATAGGCTATTCTCCATTACAATAAAAACAGCGGGAATACTATTTTATTTCTGAAAATAGTATTCCCGTTGTACAAACGAATGCTGAATCTCACGCAATTTTATCCCGCAGATTTATAAAAACCACAAGACCGGGTTCGTTATGTTAATGCGCCACTTATTACCGAAATCGACACAACTGACCGAAGTTGACACAACCACCTATGATCTTCACGTTTGCTCCAACGAAGGCACACAATCCTGAAGACCAGCGGAGTCATTAATAAAAAAATAATCATTAATTTTTTAAAAATTTATCGGAAAAATAAAATGCCATTAGTCCTCTTTTTTCGCTCATTATATTTACTCGTTTCACTCGCAATACTGACAGCAATGTTAAGCTGCGCCAACAAAACCAATGCACCGGCAGAAAAAACCTTAGCCAAAAATACAATAGAGACTGCCAACAGCACCTATTACGCTTACACTATGCTGGCGCCCTCAGCCCAGGGCGGCGTTATTATTTACGCCCGCATTGTGATCGATAACCCCACAACCACCTGTCCCACCCTGACCGGCAGTGACCAATCAATTATCACCACACAAAAACGGCCGTTTCTGTCCGGCACACCAGCAGCCCGCACCCACTTTCCCGTTACCGTTTGCGAAGCGGTCATTGCCGAACATATTGCCTATAGCAACACCACCGCTAATATCCAATTGGCCGCCGTGACCCTCAACCCCAGTGCTGTTCAGGTCTATGGGGATTCCGGCTGCTCCCACTGCCAAAACCCCGATCCATCACCGGAATTTCAAGCACTGGCAAACCAGGGCGCCACCCAAGCAAGCGACCTGATTCTGCATATGGGCGACTACAACTATCGCGGCACCTCCGGCTCCATGGGTGACATCACCACCAACGGCCAGCAACAAACCATCTGGGCCTACGACGCAGGCGATGGCACACCCAACGACCCCCAATGCGAACTGACATCCACCTACTACAGCCAAAATGCCGGCAACAGCCCCAAACCCGATAGCTGGCAAAACTGGCAATACGACTTCTTCGAACCCGCAAAATCACTACTGCCCAAGGCACCTTGGGTATTTGCCCGAGGCAACCACGAGCTTTGCAGTCGCGCAGGCCTGGGCTGGTTTTATTTTATGGGGCCGGGTTCCTCACTCAGCGGCGGCGTAGCCCAAATGCAATGCCCCGATCAGGGGGACTTTAACCAACCCCCGGCAACCGCCACCCAACATATCACCATGATTCCCCCCTACCGGCTGGACCTGCAAGCCCTACAACTCTGGGTAATGGATTCCGCCAATGCCTGCGACGGCTACGGTGTTAATGCATTGACCGCCCAGTACAGCAACCAGTATCAACAACTGCAAAACCAGGCATCACAACAGCAGGCAGGCAACAAACCCACCTGGCTGGTATCACACCGTCCACTCTGGGGCTACCAGGAAGAAGGTTCACCCACGCTCAACCAAATGTTACAAATCGCACTAGAAAAAACGCCAACCGGCACTTTACCGGCAGACGTCAGCCTATCCCTCGCGGGGCATATGCATATCTACGAATCACTCAGCTTTTTAAGTAACAGCAACCTAAGCAACAAGCGCCCACCACAAATTATTATCGGCAACAGCGGCGTCAGCCTCAGCACCGCGCCAGCGCCCACACCCTTTACCGCCACCGTTGACAACCAAGAGGCCCAAGGCAATGCACTACAACAATACGGCTATTTACAAATCAACCTGAATAGCAACGGCAACTGGCAGGGAAATATACTGGGCACAACGGGCAATAACTTACTCAACTGCAATTCGCAAAACCCGATAAATGGCAAAATGATTTGTCGGTGATTGAGTAAATTAAAGAACCCAATCGATTTTTAATCCCAAACCTTTCCTGATAATTTGAAAGGTTTGGCTTCGTCTCTGCAAAAAAAACGCAAAATACAATTTAACGCGCCACTAAATATGCTGTAAAGCTTTACAGCGCCTTGCGGATGGAAAGATATGCACTAGGCTCAATAACAGCAAAAAGAATATGGGAAATAGTATGTATCCCAGCTATTGTTGATGTTCAAGAATGTATTATGAAGAGATGTATATTTACGCTTTATTTTTCCTTGACCGTAACACTGTTGGCACTTCCCTCTTTCGCAAATGACGATCAGATAAAGAAAGACATTATTCAACAATCTATCAGCAGTTACTCAGGCAATTGCCCATGCCCATACAATGTAGATCGGGCTGGACGACGATGTGGCAAAAGAAGCGCTTACAGTAAACCCGGTGGGCATTCACCTATTTGTTATCCTTCAGATATTACTCAAAAAATGATTGAGGGTTACAAAAACAGGAAATAGGCGATTGCTAAGAATAAATTTTTTGCAATGTCGTCTTTGTTAAAAGCGGACGTTTGGGCTTAGGAATATGATTAACAAGAAATCGTCCAAAATCAGTAGAATGGTTCTCTTGATCACTTTATGATGGCCTAAGCCTTCTAAATATCAAGGGTAGGAAAAGTTGATCAAGAGAGAATATCTCATTATTTTTTTGCTGGTCGCTTGATCAAGCTACAGATGAGAAGGATCAAATACCTAACTCATTGTTTTTACGAAAAAGGCATAAACAAAGTTTATGATCACTTTTATCAAGAGAATTTAGATAAGTAAAATGAGTCTTTTGAATAAACTGTTCGCCAGAAATAATATGGAGGTTAAATGGCATCATTCGAAGAAGAATTTAATAACGCAAGAATAGCTCTTGTCGAAGCAAAGCATATAAAAATAGAGTTTGATACTATTTTTTATGATGAAGAAAACCAAAAAATGGCAAATGATACAGCAGTAAATTTTTTTAGGCTTGTATACAATGAATTTAGAGAGTCTTTAGTAATAAAGTTATGTAAGCTCAGCGATCCCTCCGTTCAAGGTAGAAATCAAAATTTGACCGCTGAACGTATTCTTAATAAAACTGAGGTATTGGCAGCCTACAATTATGAAAAAATCCAAACTATTTACAACGAAAAAATAAAACCCCTAAGGGAGTCTATGAATTGGTACAGAAATAAGTATGCAGTTCATAGTGATCTTGAAACATTGCAATCTCTGGACGGAGAGAAGCCAAGTGATAAAGCTATAATGGACTTTTATGAAGCAATTAACGAATTCTATAATGAGGTTAGTTTAGGGGTGTTGAACACAGAAATTATGCCAGGCTTTTTGAATTCTAACTGTGGAGCAGGGTATTTAATGAATTTGCTTCGAAAGGTAAAAAATGGCTAATAAATGTGCCATGTTTGCCGCAAAAATCGGGCTAGGACTGGCATTACGCTGGCACTTCATGTCAACCCTATACACAAACGTTAGATAAATTTAATCCTCATTAAACTTATAGGAAAAGCAAAATGAAAGAAAAATCGTTTTTTAATCAAGGAAACGTAAGTGTTTCCAATTCTCGTTTTATCGTTAATGGGCAAACATATGCTATGAATGGTGTGACTTCAGTTAAGACGGCTAGAAAAGATCCATCCAGGGCTGGCCCAATTATCTTAGGAATGCTAGGGCTTGGCTCACTTGTAGGAGGTGAAGCCAGCAGCTTAATCATCGGACTTATTATTATTGGTTTAGCCATACTCTGGTGGATTAAACAAAAACCTGAGTTGACGGTAGTGTTAAATAGTTCATCAGGTGAGGCTCAAGCACTTACAAGTAAGGATGTAGACTATATTAATAAAATTATTGAAGCCTTAAATAATTCAATAGTCCATAGAGGATAATTGCTTAACAAGCGTTCAGAATGGCACCATATTCAATATGGATAAAAATATAATGTGACACAGGTCTCCTTTGGTCACTTTGTTTTTGATAAGGTCGCTGGAGCTGAGTAAAATTCCCCTTGAATGTAGCCATGCCTGTTCACTAAGGTGAACGCTTTTTTAAAGATCATAAGTGATGCAA
>JBNKUQ010000130.1:0-5961 GCA_050298695.1 Cellvibrionaceae bacterium | reverse complement strand
CATCGCCAGTGTGCGATAGTCTTTGGGCACTTTATAACGGTCACTCACCGCCTCGACTAAAGGCACTCCTTTAATCTCATGACGAATATGGCGAGGCCATTCCTCTTCCGGTGTTAAGCCCTTGCCTAAATCATGCATTAACGCCGCCCATGTGACTAATGGGTTATTGAAACGTGCTCTAGCAACATCGACAACCATCATCACGTGATCGCCCGTATCAATTTCTGGATGATGTTGTAGCGGCTGCGGCACACCAAATAAATTATCCAATTCAGGGATTAATACCTGTAATGCTCCGCAAGCACGTAACACGGTAAAAAAAGCGCTGGGACGCGGCTCCGTTAAAGCGCGAGACATTTCTTTCCATACCCGTTCAGGAGTCAGCGTAGAAAGCTCACCTTTATTGACTAACTCTTTCATTAACTCCAAGGTGGTATCGTGCACCTGAAAACCCAGCTCGGCATAACGGGCCGCAAAACGGGCCACACGCAAGACACGCAAGGGATCTTCTGCAAAGGCGGGGGAGACATGCCGGAGTATTTTATTTTTCAAATCTGCACGGCCATGATACGGATCGATGTATTCGCCCGATTCAGATTTCGCAATCGCATTGATGGTCAAGTCTCGCCGAGACAAATCTTCTTCCAAAGTCACATCGGGACTAAAGTCGCAAACAAATCCCGTATGACCACTGCCCGACTTTTTCTCCGTTCGTGCTAATGCGTATTCTTCTTTTGTTTCAGGATGTAAGAAGCAGGGAAAATCATTGCCAATTTGTTGATAACCTTGCTCCAATAACATGGCTGGCGCAGCACCTATCACCACCCAATCACGGTCGGCAACAGGGCGGCCCAGCAATTCATCGCGAACCGCGCCGCCAACTAAATAAACCTGTAAATTTTGGTCTGTCATTGTTTACTCTCAATACTATTCAACAATAAGGTAAATCAACCACATATTGCGAATTAAACGCTTCATTTCTCTCGTCAGGATAACCTCTAGGGTTACATACTACTCGGGTTTTTCCAACGAAGTAATCTTCACTATGATGTAAATGCCCATGCACCCAAAGCGAAGGCTGATATTGGCAAATAAATGCATCTAAATCGGATGCATAGGCAGCGCTCGATAAATCACTTTTTCTCTTTTCCGATAAAGATGACAGACTTCGCGCATGATGACTAATAACAACATTAGTCTGACTATCGCGTGCTTTAAATCTCTGCGCAACCCAATATGAGGGTGCGCAGAGATAAAGGAATGGCCTACAAATTCATGCAAGCACTTCGGTTACGAATCCAGCACCCACAGTTTTACCACCTTCTCGAATAGCAAAACGAATGCCTTTTTCTATACCAACAGGTTTCTTTAACTCGAAAGAGATATCCACCTGCTCGCCGGGTTGTACGAGACCAAGCTCATTATCGATATTAACCACACCCGTTACGTCGGTCGTTCCAAAGAAGAATTGTGGCTGGTAGCCATTACCAAAAGCGGTATGACGACCACCCTCTTCTTTACTTAAGACAAAAATATGTGCCTTACCTTTCGTATAGGGCTTAACAATTCCAGGGATAGTTAATACCTGTCCTCGCTGCACTTCGTCGCGGCGAACACCACGGAGTAACAAACCAACGTTCATCCCCGCTTTGGCTTCCGCAATATCTTTATGGAAAGCCTGCGTGCCAGTCACAACAACTTGCTGATCATCCACGCAGTCTAAACCAATAATTTCAACAACATCGCCGACTTTAATCGTACCGCGATCAACCCGTCCACTTACCACCGTTCCACGACCGGGTACGGTATGAACACCTTCTATTGGCATCATAAAGGGTGCATCGTAATCGCGAACAGGATCGGGAATCTTAGTATCCAATGCAGCAATCAAATCTTTGACACACTGCACGGCACTAGAATCGATATCACCGGCCTCCACTGCTTCAAGCGCTTTAAGTGCACTACCAAAAACAAAGGCAACATCATGGTAGCCTTGAGACTCCAAAAGTGCACCGATTTCCATCTCAATCAGTTCAGACATTTCTTGTTGATCACTCGGCTCCAACATATCCATTTTGTTAACAAAAACAACGATGGTTTCTACATTCACCTGTCGAGCCAGAAGAATGTGTTCGATGGTTTGCTTAGCCGCACCCTCGGTTCCATCGACCAACAAAATAGCACCATCCATTTGAGAGGCACCAGTAATCATATTTTTGATGTAGTCCGCATGGCCGGGGCAATCAATATGCGCATAATGACGAAGCTCTGACTCGTACTGAACATGCGAGGTATTAATGGTAATACCGCGCTCTTTCTCTTCTTTAGCATTATCGATTTGATCAAACGATAAGGCTTTGCCACCCATACGTGCCGCCTGCACTTGAGTAATAGCCGTTGTGAGTGTTGTTTTGCCATGATCAACATGACCGATAGTGCCAACGTTTAAATGTATTTTTATAGACATGGGTCTATCTCCTTTATAGTAAGTTAAAAATTGCTGGTAGCTATTTTTTAATAAGCGCATCGTTTTAAATAAGCATGCGTTTTATCAAGTACCCAAAAAGCTACCAGCGCGCTTTGTTGGCCAACAAATTTCGTAAGACTTAAAATTCAGACATAAAAAAAGCCTGTTAAATCATGGATCTAACAGGCTTTTGTTTTACCTGAAGATCGTAAACTCCAGGTAATAGTTACCAGGAGCGTTAAATAAAAAACACGTCATTAACAAGGTTAGTCATATTATCGATACCAATATTTTCGTAATTCATAACTATATACATCGTTTGTATTTTAAAAAGGCATAAAGGGTATCTCTAAAAACTAGATTTTTTAGGGATACCCATAAAAAAACCCTAGTGGCTTTTTATATTAGGCCTACCAGGGTTTTATATACTAGAGGCCCGCAGCCTCAAAATATGAGGCTAAACTAATTCTCCAAAAGAATATGCAACAATAATATTTTCGACATAGCATAGAGATACAGAATCCTGTTCTGTATTCATCAGAGCGATATCTTTTATAGATTGTGCTTTCATTTTTTTTCAGCTAGAGTTTAAGTCAAAATAATTGGTGCGAAGGTTACCAGCAGCTTTACTAAATTTCAATCAATTTTATCGAGTCGAACCACTTTTGGATACACCTAAAAGTTGATGCCATTGCTCTCCATGCTCTACCAATATTAATTCCAAAAGCTTATTAACACTGTAACGCACAATCGGTTTACCATCGGTACTACTTCGCGTTCGTATCCGAATATCTTTTTCCGTATAAACGGATAATTCCACAGGATAGCCTCTATCTATATAAAGATGAGTGTACTGCTTATAGGTTCCTTGTTGCGCAATGGTAATATCATCACGCTCATAAGCCCAACCCAAACTGGCCAAATGAGAGAGCAACTCCTCAATATTATCGGTAAAGATATGAATATCAATATCGCTACTATTTTTTATATTTCCGGTACTTACAGAGCCAATTAACCTTGGGCTAAACTCACTCAGCTGACGCATACACTCCAAAGCGAGAACACGCATATCAAATAAACGGTTTTGCCTTGCTTCCCCTTCATATAAATCCGCCAGCCGATTTACCGCTTCACATATTTCGCCATTAGACGGCAAAAAAGAAGGGTTACGATAATTAGGCGCTCGCCCTCCCGCCGATAATACATTTTTAAATGCCATAGACTTCGCTGTATGATATTGAGAAACCCCCTCTTCATAGATAAGCCTTGCTGCTTCGTGAGTGATTAATTGACGGATATGTGTTTTATGATGTTTGGTTATTTTTCTTTCTCGCATAGATAAAGGAGGTTATTGGCCTCGATTGAAAAAATAGATAAGTTATTTAAAATCACATTAAAAACGAATAAATTCGTCATACCGACGTAGACAGAAAGAAGCATTCTTTTCAAATCGCTCAACAATACATTAAGCACCGGATAAAATAATAAAATGCGGCAACAAATACTCCAGCGCGTCTTCTGGACTCATAACATCGACATCTGTTTTTCTCCCTGCCAAATCCCAGCGACGTAATTTTTCCAAATCAGATAAGCGTGTAGAACCTTTGTATTTTTTACGGCAACGCTTTGGAAACATTAATAAATCCAAATGGTGTCGAATCATCCAACATACTCTATCACTCATGATTCCCGACAACACATCGGCACCAACATCAGCATGATTAGAACAATCAATGGCTTTTCCAATATCATGGAACAATGCTGCTGCCCATAGTTCGGGATCACAACTTTCTTGTAGGGCACACTGAAAAACTTGTAGAGAGTGATACAGACTACAGCCTTCTGGATGATACTTAGGTGACTGCATAACGCCATTTAGGTCATACAGTAAATTTAACAAGTACTCATATAGGGATGGAGAAATTCTTTTATAAGAATCAGTATCTTGGGCCGAAGCTATTGGTTTAAAATTTGTTACTGAGAGAGGAAATACTTTATTTTGAAAGGGCTTCACAGAAATACCGGTCGAACCGGCGATCAGATAAGTGGGCAAAATTTAACAACCCCCTAAAGATAAGTCAATACATATTCAAAAATTTACTGTGTTTCAACAATTATGATACCATCCCCGCACAGTGGATTTTCTAGCCTGCCATAATAAAGCAAGGACAAGCAGATGAAATATTTACGCAGCATCTCCCTCACCATTATTTTTGCATTCCTATCAAGCGCTTGCACTTCAAAAGATATCGATCAATACATACCTAAAGGTTTTGCTATCCAAGAAATACAATATACTGATACCGACGGTTACGACTGCACTACAAAGGTAGCAAAAATTGATAAGAGCGCTACTCAACTTTTCCTAGAAGAAACCCCGCTTTATTCAAATGACTTTTTATCTACAGAATCAGAAGGGTTATATGAAGACTGGAAAGCCACCCCCATGCCAGATGATATATTGTATGGAATGTCGGTTCGTTCAAAATTGGCAATCCTAGGGCCGGATTGTCAGTACAATACTAGAGACGAAAATGTCTCTAAACTATTTCGAGATTACAGATCCCTGTATTTTAAGTTGATCGACTCAGAAGGAGCATATTACAGCTACATGGATGACGGCAGATCTCTTATAGTATTTTATCCTGTAGATAATCTGCTTTTTTTTATTAGACTACGATAAATAATTTCAATACTAAGGAAAGATTTTATGGCCTGGAAACGAAAAACAATAACCATTGGAAAAAAGACCCAAACGGTCTGGGTATGCGATAAATATTCTGATCTGAATTATAGTGTTATCAATAATTTTGCAGAATATGGGCAACCAGCAAGTCCCTACAGCGACGATTTCGATCATAATCATACTCCAGATTTTAATAACATCATCATTCAAATGCCGCAAAGCGAAGTGATGCTTTCAGGATATGGAAAATTTGTCAGACTCGAGGATTTTCCAATTGTAAATGATTTCTTTGATGGCAAACTGAATTTGGGTGTAGGCACTTATAAAATAGATACATTAATCAAATCTGGTAATATCACTAAGAGCGATAGACGCATTGTTAGTAATCTATATGGTCCAGGTATCACCATATCAGGCAGCATTACCCCTGCGGATGCTGCCTATATTCACGGGACGGTGGGGTTTTCTTTGATGCAATCGACTGAATTCATTGTGACTAAAACACAAAGACGTGTCGACGCCTGGGTAGGTGCTCTTGATGATAACTGGGATTTTCAGTCCGGCACCACCGCAGCTCAATTATTAAATCCGGCAGTACGGGTTTTAGCGGGGCCTGGAAATTATAACCTACAAAATCACATCATTATCGAATACACAGGCTTAGGTCGAAGAATAGTAAAAATGAAGAGTCGTTGAAAAATTATAATAATTTTTTTCATAATAATCATCTTTATTTTTTTATAACACTAACTATTTATCTAAGTATAGTATATCAAAGATAAAAACTTTATACGCCACATATATCACC
>JBNKUQ010000129.1:0-5986 GCA_050298695.1 Cellvibrionaceae bacterium | reverse complement strand
AAAACAGCAGAATACAATCAGCGAGAAAAAGAGCAAAGAGTGGCGCAGGAAAATGCGCGGATTAAACAAGCATTAGATCAAGTTAGTACTAATGTTATGGTGGCCGATAGCAACCGCAATATTATTTATTTAAATAATTCCCTACAAAAAGCGCTGATTGAAACGGAAAAAGACGTTCAGAAAAACTTGCCTAAATTTAATGCGCGAGATTTAGTCGGAAAGTCGATTGATGAATTCCACAAAAATCCAGCTCATCAAGCAAGTCTCATAGATCGGTTGTCTAAGCAGCATAACGCATCATTAAAAATAGGCGGTCGTGATGTGGATATGAAATTCAATCCTATACTTAATCAAGACACTAAGCAACGCTTGGGGACTGTTATGGAGTGGCGCGACCGAACTACGGAAGCGAGTATAGAAAGGGAATTGGACTCTATTGTCGAGGCCGCTTCATCAGGTAATTTATCAAAGCGTATTGATTTGGCTCAGAAAGAAGGATTTTTCTATACTTTAAGCAAAGGACTCAATACCTTACTCGATAGCGTATCTTCTTTTGTTGATGATATTAGCATGATGTTCGATTCCCTAAATAAAGGCGATCTCACTCAAAAAATTACGAAAGAATATTCCGGTGAATTCGAAAAAATTAAAGGCAATGCCAACGATTCTGCTGCCAATTTAGCAGAAGTGATTAATAATATCAGATGCCTATCCAAAACGGTTGATACTGCTGCGCAAGAAATTACGCATGGTATCTCCGATTTGAGCCAACGAACTGAAGATCAAGCGAGTTCATTACAAAAAACGGCGAGTAGTATGGCGAATATTTTGGAGACGGTGAAGCAAAGTGATAGCAATGCCAGCAATGCTAACGAGTTAGCATCTGGCGCACATTCGCAAGCTCAGCGTGGAGAAAGTGTTGTACAAAATGCCATTCATGCAATGCAAGAAATATTAAGTTCGAGCAAGAAAATCAATGACATTATTGGTGTTATCGATGAAATAGCCTTTCAGACAAATCTGCTGGCATTAAATGCTGCCGTCGAAGCGGCCCGGGCAGGGGAACAGGGTAGGGGCTTTGCGGTTGTTGCTAGCGAGGTGCGTAGCTTGTCGCAACGTAGCTCTAATGCAGCAAAAGAAATTAAGGACCTTATACAGGATAGTGTTGCGAAAGTGGAGTCAGGCTCTGTTTTGGTTAATGAATCGGGGCAAACACTCAGCGAAATTATGGCCGCAGTTGAACAAGTTGCCATGATGATTAATGATGTGAGTCAAATGGCTAAGAGTCAAACTTCGGGTATTGAGGAAATTAACCAAGCGGTTAACAGAATGGATAATATTACCCAGCAAAATGCGGCCCTGGTGGAGCAAACATCAGCATCCAGTGGTGAAATGTCTGAACAAGCGCGACGCCTTGATGAGCTAGTTGAGTTCTTTACCTTATCCAGTAATATCGGTTTAAGTGATGAGGGTACTACAAGGGCAAAAACCAATTCATACGAGAAAAAGAGTACAGATAGCCCTAAATTGAAAGAAGCGCCTAAAAAAGCTGCCGCGAAAATAGATGAAACTAAAACTGTACCTAAAAAAGAGGCAAAAGAGGTAAAACCGAACGTTGAGAAGGCAATAGTTGAAAAGGCAATAAGGGAACCTGCCGATAAAAAAGCAGATCCAGTCCAAGAGACGGTTGAACTAAAAACACCTCAAGCAAAGGTTGAGCCTCCTGCCTTTAATAATGATGATTTCGATGATGGTGAGTGGGAAGAATTTTAGTTGCACAGGTAGGGTGAGATCGATGGCTAGGTTTCCATATATGCATTCCCACTCTGGAGAGTGGGAACGAGATATAAACGGTATTAAATAAATTTGTTTCCTGTATCGGGCAATGTTTGTTGGGCTTCGCTGCTCTCAGTCCAACGGGATTAGGTTTCCTTTAACCCATATTTCTCAGAATAAAAAGCAAGTAAGTCTTTTTCTTCTTGGGTTAATTCATTTTTTCTTTTTTCACTCCACCTATCGTCAATGTAATATTTCATTTTGATAAAAAAAGCCTTTTTTTTGCTTTCATCTTTTTCATTTTTGAAAATTTCAAAGTATTCGTTATGAAGGGGAACTGCATAAACAGAAGCAAGATAAAAAAAAGATTTTATTTCTTCTGGAGTGATTGTTGAGTAGGCTGATTTGAAAACTTCTACTTGCTCACTTTTTTCAAGTGGATCTAAATATTTGCTCTCATAATAATCATATTCTTGCATGCCCCAAGGAGCGACATAACCTTCATCAAAATGCCGTCTGATAAGTTGCACTAATTTTTCTGCAGCCACGCTGATGTCATTCACTTATTAATCTCCTTTCGGCCTATTTGGAATAGGCGAAGTTAATTTCGTTGCGGAAGGATTTTTATTTCCTATTGGAATTTCTTGGTTAGGCACTCTTTGTCTAGCTCCACCTAATGCTCTTGGTCCACCAATATCATTTAAAAAATCAGATTTTCCAGGAACATCTAATACTTCATCGGGGTTATCAATATCAAAATCAATACGAATATTATCGCCGTCGTATTGTTCGTAACCCTTATGTCCTGGAATGCTTTCAATAGTCAGTTTTTTCTTAACTTGGCTATTGTTTAAACCCTCAATATCTTCTGTAAAAGTAATATATTTACCTTTAGGAATCCCTGCTTCGGGGTCAATGATGTAATTCCCTTGATTATCAAAAATTGGCTGATTATTCTCGTCTTTTTTCACATAATATTTAACGTAGCTTTGTTCATCCACAACGACAGAAGCACGAGTTTCATTTACCAAGGCACTAGGGTCGGCTTTGTGTTCTAACATTAGCGGTTGGCTGGCTTTAGAAAGGCTTCTAACCCCTCTCGACAACTGCGCTAAGGCTCTGCTATCACCTTGCAATTACCCGAACACACCGAGGCCCAACGGCGGTTTATTTTATCCATCGAGCCCTTGGGGATTGACCCCGTTAACGGCCAACTTGCCACGATTAACGGCGATCTACAGGCGGCTAATGATGAGGATCAGCCCCCCGAACCGAAGCCACCCACTAAGGCAAAGGCGCTGGAAGCCAATCAGCAAGAACCTAGTTTTATTGATCGTATAGCCGAGTATTTTTGATTAGGCGGCCGTTAGACAGACAGTGATACCATGTCGAATCACTAGACCACGGTTACATAGCGGCGTCAGTAGTTTTTGCAGCATAAAGGCATCGTAGCGTTTGCCCAAGGCTTTAACGAGTACACCCGCTTGCGCACAACCGTCATGCTTGGCGAGGGTGTTAAGGATTTTGGTTTCGGCTTTGGTAAGACGAGGGGAGTAGTTAAGTGTGGTTGACATGTTTGTCTCCTTGGTTCCGTTTATGTCGGTGTAAAAAAGTTGGAGCCAGAATCCCTCTGGCAAGGCCTCCACTGGGCAGGGGGCGCGAAGCGCTAGCAAATTAGCTGCGCTTTAATTTTTTAAAGGTCAATTAAATAAATCTTTTCCGTTTACGTTTATCTCGTTTATTTACAATTGCTTTAACCGTACTGATCGATATGCATTCCCACTCTGGAGAGTGGGAACGAGATAAACCTTCATAGTGAAACTTAACCGCATTCACCCCTTTAGAGCCAGCTTGAGGAACCGCGTTAATCATTAAGTTATCATAGCCTTGTTTATCCAAGACGAACTCTATAATGTCTTCACTAGTTCCTTGCTTAACGATTTTGTTCTGGAAAGCTTCAACTTTCGACAATGACTCCGACAAGTATTTACTTGAATCGGTGCCCTTGAGTGGAGGCTGAAGCTTCATGGTATCTAAAGTTACATTCGCCTCAGCAGTGGACATTTTTCTATAAACGGAAACGGTCTCTAAATCAGAAATTTTGTTTGGAACAACTTACTTGCTCAAAATAACTTGTTCCAAATAATCAACCGCGCTATCAAAGCTATCAAATACCTCATCATGACCTGCCATATCAGAAGCATCACTTTCAATAACAGAAACTCCCACCCCTTGATCTGGTGTGACTTGAAGCTCAAAATAATTTGAGCTTCCGTCATTCAAGTTTACCCAAAAAGCAACGCCGGACTGTCGAGTATTAATATTCCAGTCTGAAAATCTAGCCATCAGTTTTTCAGCTATCTCTTTTTCAGAAATCATCGCCCTGCCCCCTGCTTATAAAAGACTCTTTTGCCGGTAGAACCATCTGCATTCTTTAGGAAAAATTCAATATCACCAGTCGGTGATATTCTTACGACGTTACCCTTTGTAATTGCCTCTAAACCTCCGTCAGGCAGCCGAGTCGTATAGTCAGCTCTTGGCGCATACATTCTCCCTTCATATTTCAAACCAGGGTTCTCTACTTTGGGAGAGCTACTAAATGCATCCTCAACATCATCAAATGTACGGTGCAATAAACTCATTCCCTCGTCAGCAGACGAAACCGCTGGTGCATCATTTAACCGCTGATTGATTATTTTTAGTCTTTCGTTTTTGGGGAATACAGACCCAACAAAATTGTCATCCATAACATTGCCTGAATACGGCGCGCTATGCGTGTATTTGTCTGGATCAATAGATTCACCTTGAGCATGATTGGCTCTCAGGTTAGGCGCTTTTGAAAGGCTTCTAACCCCTCTCGACAACTGCGCTGGAGCAGAAACGATTTTAGCCCCCGTCATTAGCAGAGGGGCGGCTGGCCCAGTACTGGCCGTAGTTGCTAATAACTGATTTTCTGCTTCTACAAGCGTTTGATCCGTGACTGCCGCATAGCCTTGCATGGGTAAGCTTAGCCCATTCATTAATCCATTGACACCCACCGCAGCCACGTTATAAACCGATCCCGCCATGGCTGCCACATAATTGAGCGGTGCAAAGCCAGTATCGAACGTACCAACGGTTGGCAGTATGTCCGTCTCAGGATTAACGGGCGTATTGCCTAAAGCGGTGAAGGGCGTTTGCCACCACTCTTTACATTTCAGTCCGAGAGGATCCACCCAACTAATCGGGTTCGGCACATATTGGTAATTATTAACACCCCCCGCTAATTTAATCGGGTCCTGTGTAATAAAACTCGCTGAGTCGGGATCATAGTACCGGTGACGATTGTAATGCAAGCCGGTTTCTACGTCGGCGTATTGCCCCTGAAATCGCAGAGGCTGATGAATATCCGCTTGCTGTTCTTTAGGGATGTGTTGGGTGAGGTCGATGGCTAGGTTGCCATAGCTACTTAGCGTGACGTACCACACGGCTTTGCCGTCATCATTCGATAGGGCTTCTGGGGTGCCTAAATGATCGAGGTGGTAGCGATAGAGTTGCTCTTCTTTCACTAAGGCCAAGGGCTTGTGGCTATTGGGTTCAAACAAGTAGGTTTGGCTAATAGGAGGCGCTCCCTTTGCGCTTTTATCGTGTGTGCTTTCTTGTAAGAGGTTGTCACCTTGCCACAGGTAGCGGGTGCTGGTGAGTTTACCTTGGGTATCTTTGTGCTGTTTGGCAATGCGCCTGCCGAGGGCATCGTACTGAAACAGGGTTAAGCCCTGGCTATTTTTGATGGCGATGAGTTGGTGTTGCGCGTTGTATTTGTATTCGACTTTATCTTCACCGTTCACTTGCGCTATGCGTCGGCCATGGGCATCGTAACGAAAGGAGGTGTTGCCGGACGCTTGCAGGCGGTTGCCTTCAATACGGCTTTTCTGGGCGTGTTGTTGCGCCTGTGCTTTGTCGCTGCTAAGGGCCAGGACATTGTTAGCGGGATCGTGAATAATGTGTTCGGGTACGGGGCCTTCAACCTGGGTGAGGCGGTCGAGTGGGTCGTATTGGTACTGGGTGCTGCCTTTAAAGCTATCGTCAATACGCGTGAGCTGATTGCTCTTGCTGTAATGGTAGCGTTTGAGGTTAATGGCTTTGTGGTGCTGGCTGATATCACCCGCAATGCCCGAGAGAATTTGGCGGGTGAGGTCGTCATTGGTGTTGCGGGTAAACACACCGCGCG
>JBNKUQ010000128.1:0-6010 GCA_050298695.1 Cellvibrionaceae bacterium | reverse complement strand
CCCGCCATTGCCAATTTCTTTCTTCGCAAGCAAGATAAAGGGTGGTTGTTTGAGCTACACCCTAAAGATCACAATTTATTGCAAAATAATTTTTCTACACATAAAAATATAAAAGTTCACCATCAGGACGGATTTGCTGGTCTAAAGGCATTGGTGCCCCCACCTAATAGACGAGGTCTTATTTTAATTGATCCATCCTATGAAATTAAATCAGAATACAAAATAGTAATTGAGCACGTTGTTAAGGCATATAAAAAATTTAGTCATGGAATTTATGCGATTTGGTATCCAGTTGTTGATAGAGACGCCATTATAAAAATGGAGAAAGAACTTATTAAAAGCGGTATTAAAAATATGCAGCGATTTGAGTTAGGAATATCTGAAGATTCTGCAGGAAGAGGTATGACATCTTCGGGAATGATGGTAATCAATCCCCCCTGGAAGCTCTTCGAAAAAATGTCACAGTTGCTTCCTAAAATGGCTAAACAAATTACACAAATCGATAGAGCACTTTATAAGTGCGATGTTATGGTTGATGAATAAACTATCGCAAAACTAATTACTGTAGCTGTGTAAGCAGGCCTTCTTGAAAAAGTTAATATTGATCAAGGCGTTTGATAGTAGACATTATTCAAGCACTTGCGTTTAAATAACTGACCGCCGGCAAGTTTTGTGCAATTTTTCACCAGTTTGATTGTGTGGCAAGTGATTGCTATCTTCTGGATGTGACACTATGGCTAAATTAATGCTATAGGCTTGGCGCAAAAACTAATTTCATTGATGTCTATAGTGTATGTTGCTGGTGAAGAGTCATTTGCATATCGCTATTGAAATTCTGTTTTACAGCGCCATGATGTGATAATGAAGCTAGTATAAAAAGGTATTCGATAAGCCAGATGTAAGATGTTACTGTTCAATATAAATCGAACTTTTTTTCTTCTATATTATCTATAAGTTGACTACGAACCAGGAGACTCAATGAAAATTCAAATCAATACAGATGCCAATATCCATGCTACCGAAGAATTAGGTATAAAAGTGAGTGCAACGGTTGAGCAGGCGCTCGCGCATTTTAAGGAATATATTACCCGGATAGAAGTTCACTTGAGCGATGAAAGCAAAGGTAAAAGTGGACCGCATGATCAGCGCTGTATGTTGGAGGCTCGTCTTGAGGGACAGCAGCCCGTGGCAGTAACGGACCATGGCCCGACACTAGAGCAGGCCGTCGATGGAGCTGCTGAAAAATTATCCCATTTACTGGAAAGCAGAATCGGGCGATTACGCGATCAGCGTAAGAAAAAAACCGATGTATCTCTATCCGAAGATGTTCCATCAAACGCGATTGATGCTGATTAAACCAGATGAAAAAAATCGGTGAGGTTGCTGAATGTTTGGGTTTGTCGGTAGACACACTTCGCTATTATGAAAAAATTAATTTATTAGAGAAGGTACAACGAACATCCAGTGGCCTGCGCCTTTATTCCTATGATCATTTATCAACACTACGCTTCATTAAACGAGCCCAAAAAATGGGTTTTAGCCTGGAGGAAATAAGGCAATTACTGTCTTTTCGAAATGCGCCTGCTGCGGCAAAGCCGCAAATTCGAGCCTTAGCAAGAGAAAAGTTGGAAGCGATTATCGCCCATATCAATGAGCTCAGTGAGCTGCGTGGGCAAATACAAGAGTTGATAGAGCAGTGCGAGACCAGTAAAGGCTCATGTCCTATTATTCAGCGTCTAGACTTAAGTGAACCAGATTAGAGTGAGGAGCTGATATTGCAGACATGGTGTGTGGTATTAAAATGTAAGACGATTTTAATATTACTTACAATAAAAGCTTGCATCTGGAGTGGACTCTAGGTTTTTAATGTTTTCTTATGTTGCACGACACACCAGATATTGTCGTGTAAGTTTGAGTATTGATAAACATCCTAAATACACAGCCTAATAAAGCAAAGTAGTATGGCAAAAAAGTTTACCCACAAAAATAGTAATTTCTGGCGAACCTTGTTTGTTTGTACGCTATTATTGTGGGTGGTTTGCCAATCAGTCTTAGCAACTTCTATGTCGATGCCAATGGATTCAATGAGTGACTGTTGTCCAGGTGAAGTGGTGATTCATCACGCCACAATGGATACTACTCATAAGTTGAATTCACAAACAGCTTCTCAAGACCACTCTGATTGCGAGTATTGTGCCTTTAGCTGCCAATTTTTTACGTCAACTGCAAACAAGTTTCCTGAAACCTTCGGCCCAGCACTCCCCATTTTTTCACGCTTATTTACCTTAACAACTCCCTTACTTGATTCGCCATTTAGACCTCCCATTCTTTCTTAATACTTCGTCCCATCATCGATGGGGTGTACGTTTTAACTGTAAAACATTATCTTCAATACGTTTACGTGCAGGTATTCCAATGAATTATGCAAAAATTATCATGTTATGTTGTGGGTGGTTGGCATTAAGTGCTACCACCTACAGCGACGAAAAAGGCCATACGTTGAATAACCCAGATCATATGGTGGTCTATAAAAGCCCGACTTGCGGCTGTTGTGGTGGTTGGGCAAATCACATGACCGAGGCCGGCTTTTCAATTGCCATTCACCATCCAGAAGATCTGAACCACATCAAAGATACCCTCGGTGTATCTCCTCGCTACCAGGCGTGCCATACCAGCGTTCAAGATGGCTATTTTTTTGAGGGGCATATTCCAGCCGATGTTGTGAAGCGGTTTTTGGAAGAAAAACCAGACAATACCGTGGGTTTGGCAGTTCCAGGTATGCCGATGGGTAGTCCTGGAATGAATGTTGCCGGAGATTATCGTCCCTACGAGGTTCTGAAAATACATCGAGATGGAAGCAGTGTACCTTATGCTCGCGTTTCTGTTGATGGTGTTGTTTTTTTGGAGGGCGAGTCATGAAACGAGAGGTTTCTCCATGGTCATCCGTTTCTGAAACTCGTCTTTCACGGAGACAGTTTGTAGTGGGGGAGAATGAAGAGTTGGAATTGCAACAGGGGATGTGTTTGGCGGGAGTATGTCAGACATTGTACAGGGCAGTACGGCTTTTTTATCTTGGGAAGATTTAGAGGCGATAGTAACGTTTTATTAACATCAAATAAACAGATAGAGGTATAGAAACCATGAAAACACTTATCTTATTCTTAGCGCTATATTCAGTGATGGCTTTTGCTAGTGATACGCCCTATCAAGGGCTGGAAGTTCGAGAGATAAAATCACTCAGTGAGAGCGATATCGATTCATTAAAAAAAGGGTCGGGATGGGGCTTGGCAAAACCTGCTGAACTCAATGGAGTTCCGGGGCCTGCTCACTTATTAGAGCTAAAAGAAGAGTTGCAGCTTAATCAAAGCCAAGTCGAAAAAATCCAAGCTATTAGGCAAGAGATGAATGTTTCTGCAAAACGCTACGGCGAATCCTATATTTTAGCGGAGCAAGCTATTGAGAATTTTTTTAGGGAAGAGCATCAAGAGCCGAAGCAATTGGCATCTTTGTTAAAACAATCGGCACAGCATTTAGCAGAGCTGCGTGAAGCGCATCTTATTGCGCACTTAAAAGTAAAACCTTTACTGACACGCCATCAAATTGTGCAATATAGTCAATTGCGAGGGTATGCTACACAGCCACAACAGCATTAGCGTATGTTGCTTTACATGGATGTAGGTGCTTCGAGCAACGCAGGAGTAATTGCAGATTGCGGGAATGACGGTGGTTTCTTTTTAAATGCCTTGAGCAGGTCTATAAAATCAACTGCCTCAATCGAGCATTCTCTTCACTATTTTTCCACAAATCATTAAATATGGTCATAAAACGTTTTGCTTCTGGCCGAGCGGCATAATTGGCGAAGCCGCTGAAGTTTTCAAGATTGTGTTGTAACCACAATTTATCATTATCGACGATCATAAATTGGTAGCCATCTTGTGGTTCAATCATTAACTTTTTTATTGAAATCGCGCTGACTAATCGTTGTGAAAGCGTGAGTATGCGGTGATTGGTATCTACCAGTACTTTTGGTTCTTCTATAATGATGCGAATAGAGGAATTTCTGGAGCGTCGAGCGGTTGTTGATATCGCTGAAGTCAATGCTTCGTTATTAAAAAGCATTGGTTCAAGTGAGTGGCTAAAAATGGCGATATCTTTTCTGGCTTTTCTTGCCATATTAACTAGATGCTCTTGAAGACTTTCTGGATCTTCAAGTAAGTAAAGATTTTTGTCAGTAGTCGATTGTGGAGACATTTTTCGACCTTCCTACTCTTCATGAAAGAAACGTAAAATTCTGCCTATCAGCATTCTGATTTGCACCATAATTGCTAGTATGAAGCCGCCAGCAATTAAGATAAGACCCGATAATGTTACGACTTCTTGTGCTAAAGATGGTGTGAGTAGTTGATAACCCGCGTATATGATAACTAGGCCGATAAAAAAAATAACCGCACCAAGTTTGAATTGTGGAAATAATTTTTCTGGCGAGTGGGTATAGTGCTCGTAGATCCTTGCCCTCCAGCTACGTCCATGCGGATCAGTCATTACTTTTATTCCATTTTTCTTTGGCCTCGTTGTCACTTTCTTTCGCGTCTACCCAGTAATGTTTATGTTGAGCAATGGCTTTTTTCCAAAAAGGTGCTTCCGTTTTTAAAAAGTCCATGATGAACTCACAGGCCTTAAATGCATCTTGTCGATGGGGGCTATTGACTCCGACAAAAACAATTTGTTCGGAGACGTTCAAGAGGCCAATACGATGAACGATACGAGCATTAATAATGTTCCAACGTTGTTTGGCTTGATCAATAATATTTTCTAGTACTTTTTCCGTCATGCCGGGAAAATGTTCTAGGTCTAAGCTCTTTCCCTCACCGTGATCAAATTCGCGCACTAAACCACAAAACGTAACAATGGCACCGATGTGAGGGGCATCTGTACATAGCTTCTGGTATTCCTCCGCAACACTAAAGTCTTTTTGTTGTACCGATATGCTCATAATTAGTCGATCCTGAAAAATGCACAGCACATTGATTTAAAAAATAAAATCACTGGGTTGACGATTTATTTCTACTAGAAACGAGATGTCGACAGCATTTTTACGGTCGACGTGCCTCACATGGAAGTGAGGCCATTGGCCGATTAGGCCAATGCGAGAAGCAAAAATACCAGTAAATCGACGCATTTGCGCCAGAATTTTTGCTTCGACCCCTGAAAAAACTAAGGAAGGTTTTTTCAGGGTTAATTAATCAGCCACCGGTAACGGGAGGAAAAAAGGCGATTTCGTCTCCGTCTTCTATAGGGCTGTTATCTCCAGCCATCGTTTGATTAATAGCGCTGAGAATCGTGGTGTTTTGATAAAGGTTTTTCCACGATTCATTATGTTGAGAGAGATAGTTTTTAATGGAGGCAATATCGAAAAATTCATCTCGCCACTCAAGAGATTCACTGTCTTTGTGGAGTTGTTCTCGAATGCTGGCAAAGTAATGAATAGTTATCATGATAAATAATATATGGGCACTAAAAAAGAATACAATCGTCATCCCCGCGAAGGAGGGGATCCAGACTAAAGCATATAAGTTAACTCCTAGATTCCCGCCTTGCCCTACATGGATGTAGGGTACTTCGATCAACACAGGAGCAGAGGCTTTGCTCTTATGAAAAAATCATAATTTTAAGAGCTACCTATATTTCTATTTTAAGTCGCTCTCCAGTCACCCGATTTACCGCCTTGTTTTTCGATCACTCGGATATTACCAATCACCATGGTTTTATCCACGGCTTTGCACATATCGTAAATAGTTAACGCGGCAATACTCACGGCGGTTAATGCTTCCATTTCGACACCAGTTTTACCACAGAGTTTACACAGCGCTTGAATACCTATGCGGTTGGATTCTGGCTGAAAGGTAAATTCAATCGCAATTTTAGTGAGGGCAAGCGGGTGACAGAGGGGAATTAAATGGGAGCATTGTTTGGCAGCCTGTATGCCCGCAATACGCGCAGTGGCAAAAAC
>JBNKUQ010000127.1:0-6097 GCA_050298695.1 Cellvibrionaceae bacterium | reverse complement strand
CACCTCCCTCAAACTCGATCATCTCACCGTACATGACTTCGGCTAAGCCGTGAATACGAATAATACCGTCCGTGACAGAAACCACAGTACCTTCGTTTTGTGCTTCGCTGCCAACATCGAGAGAGTCGATACGGTTCTTAATAATTTCACTGATTTCTGAAGGATTCAGCTGCTGCATGCTCTGTTCCTCAATTCCCGCTGGGATTGTTGTTCATTAAAAAATTGTTTAATTCGTTTTTAATAAAAACGCTATCTACAAACCAAATGTTTCTGCTAACTTGCTTAAACGGCCTTTGATTGAACCGTCTATTACGGTGTCTCCTGAACGTACTACCACACCGCCTATTAGTGACTTATCCACTTCGGTTTTTAAAGCAACATCACTTAATAGAACGGTTTTAAGTTTTTCAGCTAAAGACTTTTCGACATTACTATCCAAAGCAAATGCGGAGATCACTTGCACATCAGAAAATTTCTCTTGTTGTGCTTTAAGATTTTCAAACAGTTCACGAATATGGCCAATTAAACCTAAACGCTTATTTTCTGCTAATACTTCAACAAAGGTTTTTACCTTAGCCTGCAACTTATCTCCGCAAATTTCTGTGAGTGCAGCTGCTTTTTGCTCCGCCGTTAATGTAGGAGAATCAAGCAATTTTGCAACGGCACTATCTTTGGATACCGCAGCGACAGTCGCTAGCGATGACGACCAATCATCAAGGCTATTTTTTTCTCGTGCATATTCAAATGCTGCTTTCGCATAAGGACGAGCAAGGGTTGTTAGTTCAGCCATAGATTACCTACTGTTTGTACCCACTAAAGGTCGGCCGCAAGTTTACTGACCAAATCATTGTGCACTTGCGCATCAATAGATTTTTCCAGAATTTTTTCCGCACCAGCAAGAGCAAGAGTTGCTACCTGACCACGCAATACTTCTTTAGCGCGGTTTGTTTCTTGTTCAATTTCCGCTTTAGCAGCAGTGATTAAACGCTCAGCTTCTGCTTTTGCCTGCTCTTTCGCTTCGTCAACAATTTGTGTAGCGCGCTTGTTGGCTTGCTCAACAATCGTTGCCGCTTGCTCTTTCGCTTCATGTAATTGTTCAGTCGCTTTACGTTGTGCAAGCTCTAAGTCTTTATCAGCACGCTCAGCGGCTTGTAAGCCATCTGCTATTTTCTTCTCACGCTCTTGCATGACTGAAATAAGCGCGGGCCAGACGAACTTTGCACAAAACCACACAAAGACAAAAAACGTGAGGGTTTGACCGATTAATGTCAGGTTAATATTCACACCAAGACCTCATTTTATGTGTTAGGTTTAACGGTGATCTTATGCTGCTGTTTGAAGACTTGGAGCAATAACAAAGATCAGGTACATACCGATACCCACACCGATCATTGGAACCGCGTCCAAAAGACCTGCCATTAAGAACATTTTGCCTTGTAGAGCAGGGGCTTGCTCTGGCTGACGCGCAGCACCTTCAAGCAATTTTCCACCCAAACTACCAAAACCAATAGCAGTACCCAAGGCACCTAAACCAATTAATAATGCGCTTGCTACATACACTAGACCAACTGCTTCCATCATCTTCTCCTACAAAAGTGACTTAAGTTTAAAATGAAAAAATAAGGCGCTTCGCTTATGCAAAGCACCGATAAAAATTAATGGGCTTCGTCGTGGTTATCGTAAGCCATTGCCATATACACTGTGGTTAACACCATGAATACAAATGCCTGCAAAGTGATAACTAAGATATGGAATACCGCCCAAGCCCATTGTAAAACACCACCAAACAAACCTAGGATTAAGCCCGCACTAAACATGATCGCAATCAATATAAAGATCATTTCACCAGCGTAAAGATTTCCGAATAACCGCAATCCCAAAGAAATGGGTTTTGCTATCAAAGAAACGAATTCTAAAATAAAGTTAATCACTATCATTAATGGCGCTAGTACGATCCAAATACCTTTAGTAGGGGGGGCAAAAGGATGGAAGGTTAGCTCTTTAATAAATCCAATAGGCCCTTTTTGTTGAATGCTAAAAAATATCATTAACAGAAAAACACCGATTGCCATACCTAGTGTGGCATTAGGGTCAGTGGTAGGAACCACTTTAAAAAAGAAATGAGAATCACCTGCCACCCACATCGCTGCCGAAGGCAACCAATCCACAGGTATTAGATCCATAAAATTCATTAAAAACACCCAACAGAAAATAGTGAGTCCCATTGGTGCGATCATGCGGTTGCGATAATGAAAAGTATCTTTGACGGTAGAGTCGACAAAGCTAACAACAAGCTCAACAAAGCTTTGTAGACCTTTTGGTGTATCGCTGGTAGCTTTTTTAGCGATACGAGAAAAAATGAAAATGAAGAGGGTGCCTAGTACGACTGACCAACCCAAGGTGTCAACATGTACCGCAGTAAAGCCCATATCTTTTGCTTCTTGCGATGTATGGGCGCTGGTCCAGGTAGCCTCTTGTAAAACGCTGCCATCATAGCGTGTATAACCTGCGGGCAACTTACCATAGGTCCAGTTTTGCAAGTGATGTTGAATATATTCAGTGGATGTCTGTCCGCCAGCCATTCTTTGTAACCCGTCTTTGCAATATGATTGCTGTTAACCTTGTCGTTAACAACTGTGTATTTATTCTGAAAACATCCTAATCTTATTATCCGTTACTTCCGTTATTCCTGAGGTTTTACCAGCGACTTACTACGTATAGTTGATAAATCGTCATTCCTATAAAAATCGCAAACAAAGCTATCAAGTCGATTGGCTTGACCAGAGCAAAAGCAAGGGCGAATCCAACACCTGTTAACAATAGCTTGCCGAACTCTCCCCGATACATGCTACGCAGTATATGTGTTGCTGCTTTTGCACCTCGGAAACGAAAAGCATAGAGCGTAAAATATGCATTGGGTACCCAGTAGATTAGCCCACCAATAAGAACAGATTTTGCTGTTATTGGAGTAAAACGCCAAAGTACTAATACACTTAATAATAGGAGCCCTAACTGTTGCAACCACAAAACCATAATTTTACGGCTTTGGCTTGTTTTGCTCTGTGTTGAAAACTTACTCAACGACTTGTTCTTCGACATTATTTATTAACCACGTTAATGTCTTGGCTTTATTGACGCTTTTTTCATCAAAAAAGTTAGCTCGTAGTTGCAAGCGAGCGCGATTATAGGGGGTCATGGCTTAGGATTCAATAAGGAGTTGTAAGTACAGTCACTTATTAATAGGAATTAGTTTTCGCTTTTCCACAAAAAAAATGTACAAAAAAAACACTTATAGGTTGATATTTAACCATTTTTATTTATTGATGGGCTTATCTCGACAAAGCCTGCGTCCATATTAATATCAACGTAACTATCCAAACCTTGAAAACGTACTACCCCATAAACAAAATAAAGATAAATTTTATTATTTAGTTAGCCCTGAAAAAAGACTTCTTACCTTTATTTCACCATTTTGTGTTTTTATTTCTGATTCGATAATAATTTCCTCCTTACCCCAAGCACCTATCTAACTCATAATCCAAACGGCTGATATCAATATATCGAATATCGTCCTTAATAACAGCATATTTTTCCATAAGCTTTAGTTTTGATAGTTGAGATGGGCTAGGATTCCATCGAGCTCGTCAAGGTTATTGTATTTCAAAACCAGTTTACCTTTGCCTTTAGCGGTGTGCTGAATCATGACTGGTACACCCACCTTTTCTGATAGGCCTTCCTCAAGTTTTTGTAAATCGGGACTACTAACAGTTTGAGGTTTAATTTGTTTTTTATTTTCTAACAAACGTCTAACCAAAGCTTCGGTCTGACGGACTGATAAACCTTTAGATACCACTTGCTGTGCCACATCACGTTGCTGCAAGGGTTCTAAACTCAAAACAGCTCGAGCATGACCCATTTCAATATCGCCATGTTCTAATAATTTTTTAACTTCGTTATCTAAACTCATTAAACGCAATAAGTTAGTAACAGCCGTTCTCGATTTACCAACTGCATTAGCCACTTCTTGATGTGTTAATTCAAATTCATCTTGCAAGCGCTTAAGCGCAACGGCTTCTTCAATGGGGTTTAGATCTTCCCGTTGTATATTTTCAATCAAAGCCATTGCGATAGCGGCTTCATCGGGAACATCACGTATAACAGCGGGTATTTTATCTAAGCCTGCTATTTGGCTGGCTCGCCAACGGCGTTCTCCAGCAATGATTTCATATTTATTATCGCCTATAGGACGAATAACTATGGGCTGCATAACACCTTGCGCCTTGATAGACTGAGCCAACTCTTCTAAGGCATCAGGGTGCATATCGCGGCGTGGTTGAAACTT
The DNA here is from genome assembly GCA_050298695.1 of Cellvibrionaceae bacterium. GTDB lineage: Bacteria > Pseudomonadota > Gammaproteobacteria > Pseudomonadales > Cellvibrionaceae > CANLBN01. The sequence goes on along the minus strand of JBNKUQ010000127.1, from coordinate 1,755 downwards.
ACCTCGTTGAATTAAATCAACGGGAATATGCTTTAGCTCCCCATCGGAAGCCAAACTATTATTTTCATTTCCATCTTCAGTGTTTTGTTTTTCCAATGAGGTGGCGCCACCACCTAGTAGTGCGTCTAAACCTCGGCCCAAGCCTTTACGTTTTGTCGCCATATTTTTCTCTGATTAATAAGCAATTAATTAAATTTGTTTTATTCGCTCTTGATAAGTGTTTACGAAATTTTTTATTTATGATACTGGTTGTTTACGATACTTCTTGTTACAGCTGTTTTTTTGCTATCTCACCACGACGAACAAATTCACCTGCCAAAGCCAGATAAGCAACAGCTCCTTTCGATTGACGATCATAGACTAGTGCTGGTTGACCAAAGCTTGGTGCTTCTGCTAAGCGTACATTGCGCGGGATACATGCTTGGTATAACTTGTCTCCAAAAAAATCTTTAAGTTGATCAGATACCTCGACGGTTAAACTACTGCGAGGATCATACATAGTGCGCAATATACCTGCTATCGACAAATTTTTATTAGCAAACCGCTGAATTTGTTCGATGGTACTCATCAATGATGATAAACCTTCTAGCGCATAATATTCACACTGCATGGGAATGATGACATAGTCACTCGCTACAAGTGCATTAACTGTCAACATATTGAGAGAGGGTGGACAATCAATTAACACATAATCGTACTGATCTCGCACCTCGGCTATAGCAGTACGTAAACTGGATTCTTTATTGTCTTGTTCTAATAACTCAACCTCTGCAGCGGTAAGATCACCATTTGCGGGTAACACATCAAAATTACCACTAGGTGATCGTTGTCTCACCTGATCAATTGCCCGACGATTTACTAATACATCATAGATGGAACTATCGATACTATTCTTATCAACACCGCTTCCCATTGTGGCATTGCCTTGAGGATCCAGGTCGATCAACAATACTTTCTTTTTGATAGCCGCAAGGGATGCAGCCAAATTCACACACGTGGTGGTTTTACCCACGCCACCTTTTTGATTTGTTATTGCGTAAACTTGACTCACATTAATAACCTTCAACAATTTTCATGAGCACTTTTCATGGAAGTCTCATTGCGCTTTTAAAACTAATAAATGACGCTCGCCCTCAGTCTGGGGAACACTGAGTTTATAGTTATTGACAAGACTTGCCATCCCCTTACAGTCGACAAGCTCTTGTTCTGGATATTGCCCCTTCATTGCCCAAAATTCACCATCCTCAGAAAGCAAGTGGCGAGTACCTGCTATCATATCGTGCAAACTCGCAAACGCTCGGCTAGTGACTATAGCGAATTTGCTCGCAGGAGAGAAATGTTCCACACGATTATTTTCGACATGAACATTTTTTAATCCCATTTTGACGACCGTTTGGAACAAAAAACGAGTCTTTTTACCATTACTATCCAGCAGTGTCACCTGTATATCCGGACATGCTATTGCCAAGGGTAAGCCTGGAAGGCCTCCACCAGTTCCAACATCAATGATTCTAACGGGATCCTTGCTCTGCTCAGAAAATCGATGCAAGTGAGGCAATAAGGCCAAACTATCCAGTAAGTGCCTTCCAACCATTAGCTCAGGAACACGAATCGCTGACAGATTATACGCCTGATTCCATTTATGAAACTCTCTTAAATAGAGCACCAGTGCTTGCTTTTGCTCCTCTTGTAAATCGAGTTGCATGCTATGCAAGCCTTGTTCTAGCAGCGATTCTAAAGTCACCAGCAATCCTT
>JBNKUQ010000126.1:0-6153 GCA_050298695.1 Cellvibrionaceae bacterium | reverse complement strand
ACATCAATCAGCACAGCACCGGCAGACGCGGCTCCAGAGGCATTCGTGCTAATACTGGCACCGCTATTAAGCGATAAACTACTCGCATAGACTTCAATACCATTGTCTCTCTCAGTCACATTGTCACCCAACACTTCCGTTGAAATGGTGGCTCCATCAAACAAGACAATATTTCTTGCATCAATAAAAATACTTCCCGCGCTAGCAGCTCCGTGATTAAATGAAGATATTTCACTATTACTTGAGTGAATATCACCGGCATAAACGACAAGATCTCCAGCATTGCCTTGATCAAAACTACTGGTGGAAATAATAGCTTGATTATTGAGTGCTAAATCATTGACATGCAGTTCTATTGAACCCGCGTCGCCCGAACCACTAAAAGCCTGAGCTGAAATAAAACCTTTACCATTGATGTTAATCTTCTCCGCATCAATTCTGATACTGCCTCCGTGTCCATCACTCTCGGTATAGGCAACAATTCCAGTAATAAAATCTGAAGAGGTCTGCCCTTCTATAGTTAACTGCTGCGTATCTATATGGATAGAGCCAGCACCACCCTCGCCTCGAGTACGAGTCGATATGAGTCCATCATTAGTAATCTGTATATGCTGGGCATTAATGTCGATAGAGCCACCTTGACCAGAAGTCCATACATTAGAGGCAATCTCAGTAGAAAAATCACCCTCACTACCATCGATAAACAAATCATTTGTCTCTATAGAAATATCACCACTAATACCGTTGTGAATCACATCCGAGGTAATCACGGCATCATCAGACATCGTGATAGTATCCGCTGTCACGGTGATGTTTCCACTGCGACTATTATCCCAACTCACTGCAGAAATACCGGCATCCTGACCACCGCTAATCGTAAATTGCGATGTGTTTACCACAACATCACCACCAAAAGCTTCATCATAAGCATTGACAAGAATTCCACCCTGATTTAAAAACTCGATACTTTCTTCAGCATTGATAGTTATCGATCCTCCAATGCTTTGATGCTCAGCATCGACTTCAATCATTGAATCACTATCTAGCGTAAGCGAGGCTGTTGTTAGGCGAATATCACCACCCTCACCCTGATCAACAGAGGTTGTTGATAAGTACCCTCCTTCCTGCAACAGAATACTTTGTGCATCAAGCGTAATATCACTTCCAATACTGCCGTCACGACTTATCGCCTCGATCCCTGTACTGTCACCAATAAGGCTCACACTATTAGCCTCTAGGCTTAACTGGCTACCTTGTGATAGACCATGGGTATTCATGGAAATGCTGCTGCCTGAGGATAACGTGACCGATTCAAGGGACGAAATAGTTAAAGCACCCGTGGTGCCGGCATTATCGGCATCAGCAACAATCGATGCCTTATCTTGTAACGCTAAATGATCAGTCTCAATGGTAAGACTGCCACCAACACCTTGCCCACCTTGCTTGGAAACATTATTTGAAATCTGGCCATAATGAGAAATATTGATCTGTTCAGCATCGATATGAATATCTCCCCCTGTACCCGAATTCCAAACATCACCAGAGATGCCCGTAAAATATTCGGTTTCACTGCCATCAATACTCAATGTTTGAGCCGTGACCGAAAGCCCTCCGCTAGAACCATTATCGATAACATCAGTAACAAGCGAACCGTCTTGACTCATCTCAATAGTTTCTGCATTGACGGTAATACTGCCCGCATGGCTATTACCCCAGCTAAGGGCTGAAACTCCCGCGTCCTCTCCTCGGCTCATTAACAAGTGATCCGCTTCAATATATACGGTAGCGCCAACCGCATGATTATGGGCATCAACAGTTACTCGACCGTTATCAGTCAGCTCTATTGTTTGCGCGGCAATAAAAACCTGGGCAGGCGATGCATTGACATCTATTACATCAGCATGGGCTGCAGCATCAATTGCTGACTCATCCGTTACCACCAGGCGACCACTGCGAATATAAATATCACCTGCACGATCGCCACTGGTATCGATTGACGAACGCTCTAATGTGATATCGCCCAATAAGATAGAAGCTTGTCCTAATTGAGAATCGACAGGAATTTCTCCAGTGGCAGCTGTCGCACTTAAACTGACATTAGTATCATAACCACCAACAAAACTATCAACTAACGTTATATTGCCACCAACCATCGTCAAGGTTTCATTGGTATCGACGGTTAACTCAGTATTTTGCAAAGTAATCGTGCCTACATCACCATTCAAAAAACCAAAGCTATCTGGCTCCGCGATAGAAAGACTAAGGCCTTGACTGAGATCAGCATAGAAACGCTGCTCATCGGCAAACTTCAAATAATCCGCCGTGCTCACATAAAAAGAGCCATTGATATTTACACTGGCGTTTTCGTTAAACACAAAACCATTCGGATTTAATAACCACAACGATGCATCGCTATTTAAACCGCCATCAATCGTTGAGAAATCACCACCCGTAACTCGCACAATAATATTGTTGATATTACTGGAATCATGAGTAAAGCTTGCGGATTCACCCATGTTGACATTAAAAGTTGATAAACTTTGAAAAAGGTTGTTGCCATTGACCTGTCCATCCGCTTCTGTAATGGTGAATGCCCCAGAATAAGTCGTGCCTGCTGCATTAGCCCCCACGCTGCCGTCAAACACAGCCTCGGCAAATAGGGATATTGAAAAGCTAAAGGAAGCACTAAACATGGCTGTCATAGCAACTAGTTTTTTACTTATATTTATAAACCTATTTGTTATAGTCACACGGTCACTCTTGTTAATTTGTAGAAAAATGAAACGCCATTATTTTGGAAGTTTTTCACCAATGGCCAAGTATAATCTAGCCAATTCTCGATAGGCGCTTAATCTATCTTTAGATAGCGTTTCTTCTTTTAAATCGGCACCATTAACCTCATCTAATCGAGCAAATGTATTTGACATAAAATCAATAAAATCCTTCTCACGAGAGGAAATAATAGAGAGACTCTGTTTTTGTTTCATAAGCAACTCAAATGCTTTTCGAGCCTGCAGATATTCGATTATTTTTTCAGGAGACAAACTTGGTTTAATATTTAAAAAATAGGCATCAAACTGGTCTAAACTTTCAAAATCATTAAGGTTTACCCCCAACATTGAGAATTGACCTTCTACTCTGGCATGCAACAAATCAATAGAATTTCCCCCTTTAGTTAAGGTTAAAAATAATTTATGCTGATAGTTTTTGGCAATTTTTTTTAACGCTTCAAGGCCCCCTACTGCATCGGCAATGGATTGATTATTCAGGCTATCTACTAACGAATCACCTTTAAATCCAATACCCTCCATGGACAAGTTTGTTTCGTTAACACGCTGTATAGTTTGCTGCAAGTTTTCTCCTTTTTTTTGAAACTGCTCACTTAATACCTCGACCGTCTCTACCAAGCCCATACTTTCAAAAAGAATATCACCGCCTTCGATAGACTTTCTTAATGCCAGTATATCTATGAGATATTCATGGTAATTTTTATAATTATCATTTCCATATTTCTCATAATTTTTTTGGGCCATTGTTTCAAAGGCCTCCTCCACGTCTCCTCCCAACAAAGAAACTATTTCTTTAATAGTTTCAGAAAATTGCCTTTCCATTTCATCGGAAGATATGTCTATAGGCTCAAACCCTCTGTTTATCTTTTTGGCATGTAAATTTTCCGCTATTTTTTCTGACAAATTAGAATAACGGCTAGAAATTACATCAGAAAGCGCCATTGCACGACGCAGAGCATAATAGGAACGAGGATAATCACCGAGTAAAAAAGCCGTTTCGGCATAAGCAGCCATAGCTTCCGCTTTTCCCTCACGACTACTGGCTAACTTTATCGATTGAACAAAAGCACTTTGAGCCGAATCAAACAAACCTAAACCTTGTCGCAACTGAGCCAGTGAATACCAGCTTTTATACTGAGGGCATTCTCCAATAGACTTTTTAAAAAATTGAATGGCTCTTTCTTCCTCACCATTGTCACGCGAACTTTCAGCCAAATAATACAGTTTATTCGCACTTGATAATTTCTCAACAGAACATGCTTGCGATAAAACATTAACGCTATACAGTAAACCAATTAAAAAAATGCTAGATAATCGTATCATTTTTGTTTACAACCAATTTCCTAGAAAAAGAAAAGAAGCCCACTGACTTGGATGACGATAGGCACCGCCAGCAATTAATTTAAGTTGAGCTTGCCGCAAACTATTTGCCTTGGTATTCTGAGGCTTCGCTAGCTGAAAATAAAATTCACTCATAAGCTCAGCGGAAGCATCATCATCAATAGACCAAAGCGATGCGACAATACTGTGTACACCTGACTGAACAGCAAGTCCTCCTAAACCCAAAGCCGCTTTATCATCACCCATTGCGGTTTCACAGGCACTAAGCACCAACATCTCTATTGGTCTTTCGCCACGCTGCCAGCGCGATATCATTGCTTTACTTAGAGCGGGCAAAGAAAGTTTACCATCGTAAGCGAGAATATAGGATAAACGGCTATCTCGATCAAAATAACCATGAGTCGCAATATGGCCAACAGTATAATTGCCCCGCCCTAACTCATCGGTAAGATTACTTTTAGTAAAATTTTTATCAGCAAATACCGTCGTTTTAGTACGCTGACTAATTTTCTCTAACTCTTCACTCACTTTCGGCAATGCAGGAAAGCCTTGAACAGATTCACTTAAACCACCGGCATATACATTTAATAATGATTGAAGAGCTTCTCTATTGCCAAGCAAAGACGTTCCCGGGGTATTAACCAATGTGAATTGCTCAATAAGAAAATGTTGTCCATCGTATAAAGCAGAAAATGGAATCGTTCGCAACGGTCCTTCTGCCGCGATGACAAGCGTGTTAGCCTTGTATTTTTTTAGCGTTGGTAGTACAGGGGAAAGTATCCAGTTGTATAATTGTTGCCCCAACGCCAAATATTCCTCTGTCCCCCAATCTACTTGAATATGTCGGCGAAATTTCCGAACCGTTTGCGTTATTTTTTCCTGATTAACCGGGAGGATAAATTGTTCAATCCCCTCAGAATGATAGAGCAAAATCTCTAGTCGGTCTTTTAGTAGTATCGGATAAAGTATCGCTGTACCTGCTGCTAATTGATCTGGCTTCTCAATACTAAAAGAAGGTAACTCACACTCCCCACCCAAATAGTCAATCATTTCAGCATATTTAGCATTCTCAAAAATAGTTCTAACTCGCAATAATCGTTTTTCTTTCTCGGCCTTATCCAAAACTAGCGATGCATATTGAAGCTCAATATCCGCGTATTGATAGGAAAGAGGAGCGATGACTTCTTCGTATAAATCACTATTCACTCTATTTAAATTAGGTAACACACGCCTAAAATTAAACATCGCTTGTTCAAACAATTGGCTCGCTTCTGCAATATTATTTTGAGCACCATTAATTCGAGCTAACAACCACTGCCATCGATATAAGCTACTGATTGCATTGACAGATTGAGCGTAAAAAATAGCCTGACGAGCATAGTTTTCTGCTGCAACATTTTCCTGCTGACGCTCATAGAGCAAACCGGTCATACCATATGCATAAGAAAGCAATTCAGCATCATTAGCTTTTTCGGCAATCGACCCCGCTTTTTTATACCATGAGAGTGCATGAGAATAATAAGCCTTATCCGAAATCAACCCTCGCGATAAGGCTTCTTGATATAAAGCCCCTAAAGACAGATATAAATGTGCAGACTCAATCGACATATCAGTATTCAATAAAAATGCATGAGCCTGCTCGAAATAGCGCTCTATTTTATTGAGCTGGACGTTATCAATCGATAGTTTGACCAAATTAATCGCTACCCCAGCCTTAAATGAAATATTGTGTTGATTCGAATAAAGTAATGCTTGTTCAAAAGCATATTCTGCTGTGCGATCGAGAATAGATAAAAGCTGCTCTATCAGCATCGATTTATCGTCGACAGAAAGCGAATGTTTCAAAGAGGAAGACAACTGCTTAAATTTTTCTAGCTGCTGCACCTTGTGGCCTAATGACTGGCTAGAAACATCCAATAACACTTCGCCACTATCATCATAAATTCGAAATTGTTTCACACTAGCGACATCAACAATAACCACAGTATTTTTCAGCGCCGAAACGTCTAAAAGCGAGTCATCA
>JBNKUQ010000125.1:0-6400 GCA_050298695.1 Cellvibrionaceae bacterium | reverse complement strand
GTCGACGATGAAAATGAGTTACCTAAAGCAACATTGTTTATTGTTGATGAAAATAATAAAGTATTAGATAAACAAGCCGTTTCTCATAAGCAGAAGATTGTTTTAGATGAAAAGACATTAAATAAAGCCGCGAAGATATTGATCACTCGCAGCGCCAAAAGTCTTGATAAAGAAACACTAGAGAGCGCGCAAATAGTTTCGCGTCGACAACTGATGCGTCTATCAACGGGAAATCAAATACTCAGTTTGTCAAGGAGACGTTGGTCAAATTGGTTTCCTCTCTTTAATATTTGTGTGGAGGGGAAAGTAAGAAAATGTTTTTGGTGGCCTCTCATACAACAATTACAATCTGCTAGCACACCAGTTTTTAATCCCTCTTCTTCTCGCTCATTATCCAGTCCCCAGTTACCTAAGTTATCACTGCTATCGGAAGCTAGTCGCCTGGCGATTCCAAGTTTAGAAATTATTAATCCTATTTTTAAACGCTGCCATCCAATTTGTGACGGGGTTGTAGAAGTTTATGAACGTATTTGTTGTCAGCAAATTGTTATTACTCCTTCAATTATTGAACGTCTCCGTGACATTTTAAAGAATAGTTTAATAGAAATTCCAGATATTCCTGTTCCCGTCAATCCTGAAATTTCACTACGACAAAAACCTGATTTGCCACCTATTCCCTCTGAATTTGCGCCATTTTTTCATGAGGGTACTGCTGATATATTAAAAATAAATGCGGCTAAAGATATCGAGGCTTTGGAAAATTTACCCTTACTTGAAGCAGAGAAATATATTTTAGCGCGTCCTTATCTTATACAGGTGATTGATAATTGTGGTGAGCCTGTTTTTAGAGGGGCGGTTGCACTGGGTGAAAATGGTGAGTTTAGCTTGTGCTATTCCGGTTCGCTTATTTTAATTAATCCGGGATTAGGACAGTGTCGACGGGAAGTGGCTTTTAAAGTAACCCAGCAAACGGATTCAGGCGTTCGCGTTATTTACAATGGCTTGGCGGCCGGGCAATGGTTCTCGCCATCCGACGATCACATTGTATTAACCAGTTATGATTGGCAGGCTATTGCTTGCGATGACTCAACACCGGTCCCGGGTCCTGATGGTGCTTACGTTGCTTTGGCAAGAATTGGTACCGGAACAGACAGTGTTCACCTCGATAGTCCTGATCAAAATGGTGCCTACGGTGTGACAGCTCCTTTTACTCCTATCGCTGGTTTAGCTTTTCCAGAACCTAATTTAAATTTAGCTAAAGGCAATAAAAAGAATTTAAATTGGGGCGGTAGCTTGGCATTGCGTATCGATTTCTCTAAAGGCATGGCGGCAACACAGGCAGAGTATTATCGGATTAGTGTTGCTCGCGCCAACGTTTTAGGGCAGCCAATGGCAGGGACACGGGTTTATTTAGATGACCCTATTACCTGGCATTATAATGACCCTGAATTTTCTGGTGGTGTCTTTACGGTTAAAAAGAAAAATATAACCTTAACTGACCCTGCTAATCCTACTTATCACAAAATTCCTTACGATAAATTGATTCCTGCTGATGCCGCATGGCGTGATAATCAGTATCACGGTTTTATTGATACCACTGAATTTGAAAATACTCGTTACCTCGTTACGATAGAAGTTTACGACGCCGCATTTAACCGAGTCGTGCCTAATGGAACGGGTATTGCGGGTGATGTGGATGAGGCATTTTCTTATGAGACGTGGAATAACGTGAGTCATACCACAACGGTGCCTTTCGCAGCATTGACCCATTTATTCTGGTGGGATAACCGAGAACTCACCACTAAGATTGAAGACTTGCGCAAAGATGGTGTTGCTAGTTCGGCTGAGTGTCAGTTTTTACAAAAACCGGCGGGAGCAAGTGATGCACAATTTAGTACTGGCTTTCGCGCCTATCACCCACAACATGGTGCGGCAGCCCCCGACTTTTTATTAAATTGGAAATTGCGTTGGAAGCGTGGCTTAGGTGGCGCACAAGCAACACTGGATGAGAACAATGAAAGTGTAGGCTTCGCTGTTGATCCCGCCGTGAGTGCTAGTGAAAGTTTTACGACGATGTTAGGCAGCAATACAAAATGTACGTTTAGTTTAATGTTATTTGCTGCAGCAAAAACATGGAATGGAAGTGCCTATGTCAACCCAAATGCTCTGCGCGATGTCGCATCCTTTGCTTTGGATGTCAGTTAAATTTTTTAGAAGTTTTTTCAGAAATAAATATTTCATATTAGTTGATAAATCCAAAAAAGAGGGAATGATGCTATGACAATTCGAATAGACGATGTAATTATTGATGATGACGCAACGAAAGCGGCCCTTAGTGGTACTTCGGGCAACTTGCGTTTAGGCGGTGATGGTGTAGACGGTGATATACTACTTTTTCCAAATGAAGGTGACTTAAATGTTAACGGCACCGCCACGTTTCATCTCGATGCTAATGGTGGAAATTTATGGATGGGCGGCAATGGTAAGGATGGCGATTTGGTAATACATCCTAGCGGCAATAATGATATCTACGATATTAAAAAAGCCACTTTTCATTTTGATGCTGACGGCGGTAATTTATGGATGGGAGGTAACGGCAAGGATGGAGATTTTTTAATATTTCCTGCCGATGCCAGTGATAATCACAAAGTGAGTAATGCGACTTTCCATGTGGATGGCAATGGCGGTAATGTTTGGATTGGTGGTAATGGTAAGGATGGCGATTTAGTGATCTTTCCTGCCAATGCCAGTGATAACCACAATGTTGCAAAATCCACACTACATTTTGATGGAGACGGTGGCAATTTATGGTTAGGCGGCAATGGCAAAGATGGTGACTTTTTAGTATTTCCTGCCGATGCCAGTGACAATCACAAAGTGGGCAATACCACCTTTCATGTGGATGGCAATGGCGGCAATCTTTGGTTAGGTGGTAATGGCAAGGATGGCGACTTAGTGATCTTTCCAGCCAATGCCAGTGATAACCACAATGTTGCAAAATCCACACTACATTTTGATGGGGACGGTGGTAACTTATGGTTAGGCGGTAACGGTAAAGATGGTGATCTTTTAGTGTTTCCTGCGGATGCGAGTGACAATCATAAAGTAGGAAACACCACCTTTCATGTGGATGGCAATGGCGGTAATGTTTGGATCGGTGGCAATGGTAAAGATGGCGATCTTGTTATTTTCCCCAGCGATGCCAGTGATAATCACAATACCAGTAAAAGTACGTTTCACTTTGATGGTGACGGTGGCAATTTATGGATAGGAGGGAATGGTAAAGATGGTGATCTTATTATTTTTCCCAGCAATGCCAGTGATAACCACAGCGTGAACAATAGTACCTTTCATGTCGATGGCAATGGCGGCAATTTATGGATGGGTGGTAACGGTACTGATGGCGATATTGTATTATTCCCAAGTAATGCAACGAACAATCATGATACCTCTCAAGCCACTATTCATCTCGATGGCAACGCCGGTGATATTACTTTGCGCAATGCTGATTGTGCTGAAGAATTTACGGTAGTTAATAAACAACTTGCGATTCCCGGTAGTGTTATGGTGTTAAACGATGAAGGCATCTTAGAACCTAGTCAGAAAGCTTATGATAAGCGAGCCGTGGGTATTATTTCTGGTGCTGGCGATTACAAACCGGGTTTGGTGTTAGACAAACAAACGGATTGCGAGAACCGGAGTCCTGTTGCGATGATGGGAAAGGTAACGTGCTTAGCAACGGCGGCAGGTGGGTCGATTAACGTGGGCGATCTATTGGTGAGTTCCGATATCGCTGGACATGCTATGAAAGCATCTGATTCGCAGCGAGCTTTTGGTGCTGTTATTGGCAAAGCCCTGACGTCACTTGATGAAGGTTGTGGCACGGTCAATGTTTTGGTTTCCCTGCAATAACGTCGCGAATGAGGAGAAAATTCCATGACCAGTGTAAAAACAGTGGCTGCCGATTGCCTTGATAAATCGGGTACTTTATCTGTACGTGAAGACTTGTTGGGTGTTTATGCCAACGACAATCCACAAGATCGTTCGCTCAAAGCACAATTAAATTTAATTCAAAATAAGCCTTTTGTGAAAGTGGCCTTAGTCACCATACAAGGGGCAACGCCAACCTTGCAGAGGGACTTGGACACCGCCAATGAAATTTATCAGCGAGAATGTGATGCGTGGATTTACCCCGTCGATAGTATTACGGTCAATAGCCCAGGTTTATTGGTATTAAATCAAGATGATTGTAATGGTAGTGGTCACAGTGTGAGCGACGAGGAGGATCAGTTGTTTGATTTTGGTCGCAATCTCGGTGCGGATATTGTGGGTTATTACATTAACAGTTCTAACGGTGGTTTTGCTGGTTGTGCTGCTCATCCACCTAATCGTCGCGGTTTTTGGGTGGGTGCCTCAGCGAGCCCGCGCACATGGGCCCATGAATTAACTCATGTGGTTGGGGATAACAGTCATGTCAACAATTCGAATAATTTAATGTTTACGCCAACGGCAAACATTACCAACTTGCCTGCTGATTTAAGCAATTCTCAATGTGATGACATATTGGCTGACCCCGATATGGAAAGTTGCTAACTCCGAGAGAGGAATTAATAATGAAAACACTATCCCCAGAAGTCAATCAGGTTTTGGAGTCAGAATGTGCTCACTCGGTTGAGAGCGTATTGAGCACTAAATCCCCTGAACATTTTCAGCAGTTATTAGAGGTCTTAGGTGAAGAAGCCATTGGTGATAATGCCAAGGCAAAAGTGCTGTATACCTTAGGCCGTTGGGGTGATGAGGCCGCTGTGCCTGTCATTACCCAAGCATTACCAATGCTGGAAGAGATAAGTCGCATTTCTGCCGTTGATGCCTTGTCTCGATTGGATTCAGCAAAAGCGGTAGAAGCTATTGCTTCATTAGCAGAAGATACTTCGCCTTATGTGCGAAAATTTGTTGCGCAATCGTTGGTGGGTTCGAAAAAAGCTCAGGCAACAAAAGTATTAAAAGCAATGCAAGCAAAAGAAAAGGTAGAGTTTGTTCGTAATGTGTTATCTCGATAATAAATATTATTCGAGATGTCTTTAGGCCTGGTATCAATGTGTGCCAGGCTTAAGCAATATCTTCCAGGGCATCGTAAATCGACATTTTAAAGCCTTCGACCATATTTTTTACATCAACGACAATGTAGTCTCTGATTTGTCGACTCATTTCATCAATTGGGTAAACCAGGATGGAACTTTGTTTCCAGCGTAAAGCGAGTATGCGACTCTCTTGATCTTCGACCGCTACCCATTCTAACTCCGGCACTTCTTCCACTAAAATATCACCATAGGCTACACCTAAAGCCTCTATTTCTTGGCGATCTGTTCTCCTGACTCGTCCTTCATCTAAAATATCTTGAATGAGTGTTAAGCGAGCTTGTGCATTGTCTAATGTTTTTTCGGACTGATGAAGTAGCCAGTTTCTGTGTAAAGAAAGATACTGCTCATCTTTGGGGGTAGTGACCTCAATCGTTGTGCTCATCGTACAAAGCCTCGGATAGTGGATTTAAATGGAAAACTGAGTAAATAGTACTCGATGTGCTGTTAGGGTCAATAGCGGATGGATAAGAATGGAAGGGAGATCACAAAATAAACAACGAGCCAAGCCAAGCTACGAACGTCACCCGTCGGTTCAACAGCATTACCCCGCCTTCAAAGCCTCATCCAACGCTTCGGTTCTGCGCGGAATCTCAATGTGCATTTTCATCTGTCCGTTTGATCCAATCAGCAGCAATATCGTACAAGCCACAAGGATAACATTTAGTGTAGAATCAGCCGATGTCCAAGCTAAACGAAAAAGACAGTGAACAGGCTGAATATAAAACGGTTGCGGAGTTAGGTGGCTTGGACTGCCTGCGTGCAACTTATCATCATCAAAACTTTTCACGACACACTCACGAAGGCTATACCGTAGGGGTTATTGACTCTGGAGCCCAGCGTTTTTTTCGCAATGGAGCAGAACACACCGCCCCACGTAACAGCATTATCCTGGTCAACCACGATGAAGTACATGATGGGCACTCTGCATCTGAAGCGGGCTGGTCATACAAAGCTATTTACCCTCTCGCCCGACAAATACAATTAATTCGCTCGGATTCTGGTCTCAAGGATATGGGGTCGGTCTATTTTCCTGAGCCTGTCGTAAATGATCCCGAACTCTCGGAATTACTCAGGCTGACATTCCATCACCTGCTGAACTCCAATAATCGATTACTTCGAGAAACACTGCTTTATAGCGCCCTCCTCAGGCTGATGCAGCGTCACGCAAAGATCCGTCCAGCACTAAAAGAGCCCGCAGAAGCCAAAAAGCAGATGCTACTGGTTAAAAGCTTTATTGATAGTCAACCAGAGCTCAATGT
>JBNKUQ010000124.1:0-6744 GCA_050298695.1 Cellvibrionaceae bacterium | reverse complement strand
CTTTAGTCTTTATCCATTAAACTTTTTTTATAACGACGCACTTCTTCAGGAATACAATCGTCAGGCTGTTCAATACCCGGACGTAAAAAATCTAGGAGTAGATTACAGCGCACACTATCTGATTGATTCCACGCTTCATGTTCAACGGTATCATCAAACACAAGACATTTACCTTCTTCCCAGTAACGAGTTTCTGCACCAACTCTGAGACTACAGTTATCAGGTACAACTAACCCCAGATGCAAACGATAAACACTTTTTGCCCAACCCACATGCGGGGCAATGTGTGTACCCGCCGCCATTTGTGAAAAACCTGCTAAAACTAGACCCGGAACCTGATTTATCAACGCGACAGTATAGGGACACTTCGTTGTTGCAGATTGGACAATATGATCATCGGCATATATACCAAAAGTAGACCAACCCTCACTGTACATTTCACGCTGCACCCATGGGTCAAAGGCATTGCTAGATAAACTTAAATATTCATCCCGTATCAACGAATAATTAGATTCAAGGCGTGTAATAAAATCAAACTGGCTTGCGTCGATAAACATCGTGTTTAGACAGTATCTGTGATGAATTATTGGGGGAAAAAGTCAAAAGTGTAGTTAACGGTTGTTCTAGAAACACTGGCATTTCCAAAATTAATAAGTTTAATACGCGCGAGCAACTTCTGCTCTAACGCACTATCACCTAGATCACTACTCACAATCGAAGCAGAGGCCACTCGGCCATTAGGCTCGATCACGACTTTAACAATAAAACGTCCTTCCAAAGCAGGATTTTTGCGTAACGCACGCTGGTAAGTCGTATCAATAGCCGCTTTATTGCGGTCAAATATTTTACGTATCGATTCTTCGCTACGAGAAATTAACTCTTCACCATTACGACCTTTTGCCGTTTTTCTCTTATCGGCTGCGCGTTTTTTATCAGCTAGATCACTATTAACTCTTGTGGTCTCACGGCCCGACAATGCCTGTCCTCCAGTATCACGGCTTAACGCCGCAGAATTAATTCCGCCACTACTGGTTTTTGCTTGGCTGCTAATTACTGAGCGGTCTTGCTGTTTTGCTTGCGAAGCACCTCTCGATAAATTGTTATTGTTGGCGGTATCCACATTTAAATTGCGCATATCCGCTAAAGCATCTTGAAATTGGGTAATCTCACTCTCCGCTTTCTGACGCGCTTTATCAACCTTCTGTTGCTGTGTCTCTTTCGGCTTCACCGGTTTTGGTTTGGGCGGAAGCTTAACAGGGTCAGGCTTAGGCTCGGGTTTCGGCTTAGGTTTAGGCTCAGGTTTTGGTTCTGGCTTCGGTTCCGGTTTTTTAGGCTCCGGCTTAGGCTCAGGTTTTTTAGGTTCTGGTTTTTTAGGTTCTGGTTTTGGCTTCGGTTTGGGGGGAGGAGGTTTGGGTAACTCCTTTTTTTCCAAAACAACACGAGCTAACGCAGGCGGTAGTGTTTCTTTCTCTTCACGGGTTTTCTCAGGAACAGGGTAAAAATAAATAATCACCGTTAACACACAAAAGGCGATAAAAAATTTACGCAGTATTTTTTTAAACGCAAGATCTTCATCCTCCGTTGAATACCACGGCAATAGCAAATCGGGGGCGATAAGGTGCATCGGCTTCACGGAGTCGCCCCCGTTACTGGCACAGCAGACTTCTTCAGTATTTGTGTCACCGCCAGAGAGATATCCCGAAAATCATTGGCGGCACACGTTGTCATAATCTGTTTTAGCAAAGCATAAGGGACACCTTGGTCGCCCATAATGGTAACGGCTCTACCCTTCTTTTTTTCTAGCTCTGTTAAAGGGCGTCTGCTTGCCTGATACTTCAATTCTCTTTCTAAGGCAGCAATTAGTACATCACCACTGCCCAATATATCGCTAACTTTAGCAATAGGGCGTGTACCCACTAACAAATCTTGTTTGTTAACCTTAATTAACAGCGTACTCTCTGGTTTTTGACTCGCTATTGACTCAGGTAATTGAATCGATTTTTCAGTAGATAATATTTCGACATCGGAGGAGTTAATCAGCAAAAAGAACACTAAAATCGTAAAAATATCCATAAGCGAAACAAGATTCAGCTTGCTCGCTTGAGCCATACGACGATGGTTTCTTTCCATGCGTCTAGCACGCAACGATTTTTTCATTAGAACTCCCTCCCACTCTTTACAGGGGCATCCCCTAAAGAAATATCAGGAAAGAGTTCCGCATCCACCACATCAGCAACGACAACCGCTTTATAAGAACGTACAGTATCGATGGTAGTAATTAAGGCTTGGTAATCGGTATCGGGTTGGGAAAGGATTAAAATATCGCGTTTATCATTGCCTTGTTCACGAAAACTGCGCTTTACTTGTTGCAGCACCTTGGATAGAAGTTCAAAGTCATATTTACCTTCCTTTTTATATACACGACGCACTTCAATACCAGCGGGGTAATTTACACCGATAGAATCAGAGTAAATGATCACTTCAAGTTTCTCGATAATATCCGGTTGAGGCTGTGACGAATCAGCGAGATCCGGTAGGGTTAAGTCGACTACCGTAATACGCGAGAACACCATCATGACCAACAGCACTGGCACCAGAATAATCATCAAATTCATAAATGATGTGATTTCCAGCTCAGCCGGCTCACGTTTATGATGACGTCTAAACCTCATAAATCAACCGCTCCAATACGATAGCCCAATAAGATAAATAGCAGCGATTAATCAGTAGAACGAGATTGAGCTGAAACGCCCTTCACTCGCGACATAATGTTTAAACATTTAACAGAAGCCATTTCCAAGCCATCGACAATATCCGTCGCTTTATTTTGTAAAATGGCATGAAAAAATAACAAGGGGATAGCCGCAATAAGACCAAATGCGGTGGTATTCATCGCAATGGAAATACTGCTAGATAATTGACTGGCTTTCTCTGCTGGATCAGCATTAGCCACTGACTCAAACGCAGCAATCAGACCGATAATGGTACCCAATAACCCCAATAGCGTCGCAATATTAGCTAATGTAGCCAGATAAGGGGTACGACGTTCCAAGCGCGGCAATGCCTCAAGCACACCTTCTTCCATGGCTAATTCAATATCATCTCGCCGTGGAGTCTGAGTCATTTTTGCGACACCGGCAGCAATAACACGAGCAATAGGTGCACGACTGGATTGCCCAAAACTGACGATGTCTTTGTAATTTTTCTTTTTTAATAATGGCAGAATGCGATTAAAGGCCCTTTTGTTCGATGCCTTTGCATAGGATAAAAATAAGAATCGCTCTAAGGCAATCGCCAAACCAATGAAGAGGACGATTGCGATAGGCACCATAAAGGGTCCACCGTTTTTAAAAAAATCAATCACTGTATTTAACGTGCCCATAAGGTGATAACTCCACATCGATTTGTTTGGCGGTAATAACGAGAGACCGACACAACGATCTCAATAAATATACTTATACAATCCTGAAATACTAAATTTAAAATATGTCAGAACTGGCAATGTAAGTTTAGCGCATACTGAGTAGACTGCCCTTTCTGATTTAATGCTCGAAGGCTAAATTGTGATCGAGGTAACACCATTTTAGCCGTGCGACTGATATCAGAGCTAATCCGCTATTAAATAACATAGTCGAAACCATTATTTTTGCCCTACCTGCGTTGCTCGTTTTACCCATAGCCCACTATGCCTACATGGATTGTAGACAAGTGACGTAAGCTTTGAGCTGCAACGAGCGCCTGGTTAGCCACAAAAATAACTCGACTTTTGTATGTTATTTTATAGTGGATTAGCTCTAAATAATTATTGTAGTCCTAGTTTGTCGCCAAATTCGTCATAGTAACGCAGTCTGCGCTGCTGTTCCAGGCGTTCAATTGGAGAATAGGTTCGTTCAAACACATTGGCAGAATGAGGAACGAGAGGATCCACTTGGCCGGGGCCAGGTGGCGTTGCCCAGGGAATAATATAAAGTATTTTTGGCAACTCTCTATTACCTTCAACCGTTGTTCCCAAATTGATTTCACCCAGTCCATTTTCTTGTGCAAAAACCATCGCAGGCAGCATAATTAATAATAAACAAGAGCATTGCAGCCTGTTAATCATTGTATGCTTTAGAAAACCGTTTAAAAGAAAATTTCTTAGACAATCCGCAATACATTTTTTGCCCTTCTCGCCGTTCCCGCGAAGGCGGGAATCCAGAGAGTTAATCGTAGCAGTAAAGCCTGGATCCCCGCCTTCGCGGGGATGACGACCTATTCTTCTGAAATGCTCCAATAAACGCATAGACAATAACGTTTTACTTATTATCATTTCACTCTACGCTCCAGATCTTTAATCCAACCATTGAGCTGTTTATCACTGCTATTGAAGCTTTGCGCTTGCTTATAGGAAGCTAAAGCATCTTTTAAGCGACCAAAGTATAATTCATAGAGAATACCTAAATTCTTATATAACACAGAGTCTCTAGGCCAAATGCCAATAGCATTTTTATATACGGCTTCCGCCTCTGAAAACTTGCCTTGTTCTCGATAAATAATAGCCAAGTAATTAAAGGCATCTGATTTATAAAGCCCTCTGGTTTGTGTAACCGGCTCCAATTGTGCCTCGGCCTTTTCTATATTACCACTTTGCCAATAAACCCAGCCCAACATCGTTTTAACACTCAGCAAGTCGGGATATGTTGCCTGCATTTTTTCTAATAAGTTTTGCGCAGTAGACCAGCTTTTATTATCAATAGCTTTTAGCACATCTTGATAATCACTTCTAGCCGCATCAGGCACATCGACAACACGAGCATTGGGATTAATCGTACCATCGCCACCCTCTTGAACGGGAGCCGAACCACAAGCCGACAACAGGATTGCAATAATGATAACAACCAAACCATGATAACTAGATTTAGTAAAGCTCACGTATCACCTGCCGATTCTCTTTTTTATTAAACTGACCTGGCGATAACTTTGCCAAAGATGCAAAACTTTTTTTCACCCAATCATCATACAAGGCTTTTTGAGTTCGTGCGGCATTCGACTTATGTAACTCTATTGCTTTTTCTTCAAATGGGTAAATTTGTTCTTCCAACAAAATATCGTATTGCTCTTTTGCCAAAGCATCTAAGCCCTTGGGACGTTCCGACTTCAAAAGGTCGCTACTTAAACGCACATAGGCTTCCGCTAAATAATAATTTGCTTCCGTAACATATTCAGCCACACCGTAATCAATCACCTTTTGATAGGCTGCAACTGCATCAGATAACGCGCTTTGTTTTTGTTGCAAACTATTTTTAAGGGGCAAGGATAAACGAATATTAGCAAAAGCTTGATAACGCTTTTGTGCCCAGTAATTTTGTGCACCCGCAGCAAGGTATAATAAACGCTCATTTTTCTGTGAGCCAGCAGAATCGTGAGTCACTATAATTTGATTTAACCAATACTCATGCTCACCAATATTATTTTGATTTTTATGGAGTAATGCCAATTTATTCATGGCCTCCATACGATCATCCAAGGGCTGAGGATAGCGCTGAATATAATCATTATATGAGGCAATAGAGCGCGGAATTTGACCCGACTTTTCATAGAGTTCTGCTGCCAACAAAAGAGATTGCCGGCGAAGTTCAGGGTCATCACTGACCTCCGCCATCGCTGTTAATTCATTACCCGCCAAGACCCATTGTTGGGTTTCTTGATAAATAACCACCAATTTTGCATACAGTGTTTTTGTTAATGGATGCTGAGGATAACGCTGACGAAAATTTAAAAAGACTCGCTCAGCTTGCGCCCAACGCTTTAACTCTATTAACTGATTACCCGCATCATATTGTGCGGTGACCGCTATACTACTATTGGGTGCCACTTCTTGTACACGCAACAACTGAACCACCGCTGCCTGCCGCTCACCTTTTGCTAAGAGCGTTTCTGCGTACTTATAAATACTGGCCGCTTGACGATCAACAATCGATTGACGATCAGGACTATTGCGCGGAGTGAGTGCTAATGCTTGTGCATAGGCTTCTTCCGAGCCCTTATAATTTGCTAAATCAAATTCACTCTGGGCAATAACCAACCAAGAAGTACGCTGCAATTGCGCGCTTGCTGGCGGTTGCCACTGAGTGACTCGCCTTGCTGCCAAAATGGCTTCTGGTTGTCGGTCGGCTTTCAATAAGCGCTCAGCGCCAGCACTCAATACACTGGCAGCACGCTTATCGGTCGGATACTTATCGGCAAAGGCAAGAGACTGTTCAATGACTTGAGATTGCCAATCGACAGGCTTAGCTGATGTGCCAGAGGCTTGTTTCTCTAAGCGCTGAGCTAAGACAATTGCAGAATACCCTGCCTCTGCACCCTTAGCCCGTTTAGATTCTGGCAACTGATAATCGTAAGCAAGAAAACGATAGGTAGTAAAGGCTCGCTCTAAATCTCCAGCGTCACTCAAGGCTTCCGCCATCAAGAAATAAATATCCGCTGTTTTTTCGTCATTGGGGAAGGTGCGAATAAACTGGTCATACCAGCTTGCTGCTTTTAGGAAAGAAGCTGTCGGGTCAGCAACGGGCTCATTCGGTTTAGGATTCTTGGCATCTTGCACCAGTTTTTGTCCGGTAGCGTGTTCATACTTTGCCAACTCTTCCAAATATACTTTTAGATTTTTCGACAGTGCTTCACGAACAGGCTCTGGTTTTGTCTTCCAAAATTCACTGTCGATACCGTAATTATTAACATATTCTTCTTTCGCAGGAATTAATAAAC
>JBNKUQ010000123.1:0-6937 GCA_050298695.1 Cellvibrionaceae bacterium | reverse complement strand
GACATAACACAACATGGCACAACCAAACCAACCAATCATGGCCGCACCGATACCACTGGTAAAGTGATCATAGCCTGGCGCAATATCCGTTGTCAGTGGCCCCAAGGTATAAAAAGGCGCCTCATCACAATGCTCTAATTGCTTGTCCATATTCTCTTTGATCATGTGCATGGGTACATGGCCGGGGCCTTCGATCATCGTCTGCACATCGTGCTTCCAAGCAATTTTGGTCAGTTCTCCCAAGGTTTCCAGCTCACCAAATTGCGCGGCATCATTGGCATCAGCCAAGGAACCAGGGCGTAAGCCGTCACCCAACGAAAAGCTCACATCATAAGCCTTCATAATTTCGCAGATTTCTTCAAAATGCGTGTAAAGGAAGTTCTCTTTATGATGCGCAATACACCATTTAGCCATAATCGAACCACCACGAGAGACAATACCCGTGACCCGATCAGCCGTAAGTGGAACATATCGCAAGAGTACGCCCGCATGAATAGTAAAATAGTCGACCCCCTGCTCTGCCTGCTCAATTAAAGTATCGCGAAAAACTTCCCAAGTAAGATCTTCAGCAACGCCATTCACCTTTTCCAGAGCCTGATAAATGGGAACCGTTCCGATAGGTACCGGCGAATTACGCACAATGTAATCGCGGGTTGAGTGAATATTTTTCCCCGTTGACAAATCCATCACCGTATCGCCACCCCAACGAGTCGACCACACGAGCTTTTCGACCTCTTCTTCAATGCTGGATGTCAGTGCTGAGTTACCAATATTGGCATTAATTTTTACCAGGAAATTACGGCCAATAATCATTGGCTCTAATTCGGTATGGTTGATATTAGCGGGAATAATCGCACGACCCCTGGCGACTTCATCGCGCACAAATTCTGGGGTAATGGGCTGAAGGTTTGCCCCCCAAGAATTACCTTGTAAGCGCTTATTGCGCTCATCGGTAGTGAATTCATTTTGCAGCGCGGCCCGCGCCTGATTTTCACGGATAGCAATATATTCCATTTCTGGGGTAATAATGCCTTTACGGGCATAGTGCATTTGCGAAACATTCATACCCGCCTTGGCGCGACGAGGCCTGCGTTGTAGCGCTTCATTGTAAAATTGAAAGGCTTTCTCATCGTCATCGTGGCCATTATCAATTGGCTTAACCTGACGGCCTTCGTATTCTTCAGTATCACCACGGGCCTCAATCCACTTGGAACGCACATCCGCCAAACCTTTATGTACATCGATATCGACGCTTGGATCCGTGTAAGGTCCGGAAGTATCGTAAACCGTGATAGAACTGCCATCCGTCAAGCTAATTTCACGCATGGGCACCTTAACATCGGGCTGACTCTCAGAAGTGACATACACCTTCTGACTTGCCGGAAAAGGTTCTCGCGTCAATAAGTTAGGGTTGGGTTCTATCGGAAGTTTACTGTTCATTCGGCATCCTCAAATGGCAAAGAGTAAGTGAACGGCACAGGGAAAGTAGAGATAGCGCAGACATGCTGCGATAGATGATAAAGTAGCCAGACGGCCCGCTTCTACTCATTTCCTACGCCAATACTAACTGGATCAGGTTCACGGGTTTGCCAAAAAGGCATCTCAGCTAATAGCACCCCGAGAGCAATAACAGGGCGTAGTCTAGAGAAAAACCGCAAGAATTGAAAGCAATACCGAATAGTTGACAGGTAGAAAAAGTCATATTAAAGAGGCTTATCAATAAGCGCCTGAAAACAATGGTATTTTTATATTTTAAGGGCGGCATTATAAAGCGAGCAAGCGTATACTTAGGCATTTAAATAGAAAGTGAAATTAATGCTGGTATACCTCAATGAATTAGCGCCTTCAGATAGAAGATAAAAAATGACAAGCAAAATAAAATGGTACTTTCATGTCATTTTTCTAAGTCCATGCTTACTACTTTTGTTTATAGGTGTTGTCGATAAGTATTTGGGGTGCTCGGAATATGATAGCTACAAATCGGAAACATGCCTCTATTGGGAGTCTATCTTAGACATTGATCTCTACTGGACATTAACTATTGCATTTATCTCTATTAGCTTTGTCGCAATTCCTATAACGCTCATCATATTATTAATTTACGGTATAGTCATCATTCAAACCATAACCAAAAAATTTTTGAAAAAAGATGAATAATTTATGCGCCCATCTAAGGCAAGGAGATTTCATTGAAATACCAAGGTAGCTGCCACTGTCAAGCCATTCAATTTGAAATTGAAGCACCAGAAATCATTGAAGCCGATGACTGCAACTGTTCCATTTGCACAAAGTCTGGATTTCTTCACCTAATATTACCATTAAGCAAATTTAAATTAATTAAAGGTAAAGAAAATTTAAGCACTTACACGTTTAATAGTGCTATCGCCAAACATACCTTCTGTAAAATTTGCGGCATCAAACCTTTTTATACTCCACGATCAAACCCTGACGGCATCGATATTAATGTCAACTGCCTAGATACAAAATGGAAGAAAATAAATATCACTCCATTTAACGGAGAAAACTGGGAAGAAAATTCGCATAAATTAACTCACAAAAGCAGAGAGATTTAACACAAAAAAAATAGAAAATGATTAGGCCCTATGAAAAATCTGACTTTAACGATAATGAGTTGGTGGGGTTTGTTGGATATAAAGTAAGTTATATTTCATGGTTATTTGTTCACCCTCATTTCCGAGGACAAGGTATTGGCAAAAAATTAGCTGCATATGTACTATCAAAACTAAATGGAGAGACTACTTTAACCGTTGCCAAACCAAACACCATCGCAATCAATCTATACAAAAGCCTTGGCTTTATTCTTACTCAAGAGACAACTGCCAAATATCAAGGTAACCCCATTATCATTTGGAAAACGAGTAATAAAATCAATGAACGATAAAACAAAACTTGTAAAATTAATAAGGTTTTTCTTATCCTTTTTAATAGTGCTAACACCCAATATATCTACCGCATCTTCGCTATCCGCTATTGATTTATCTGCTTGGGGATATAAGGATAATTCCCGTCAAACATATCATGAAAGCACCTGTCTTTTTGCATTTTCTCCCTCAGGAATAGAATACCGAGCTATAAAGTCTCAGACTAATAGCAAAGAATTTGGTAATGCCAATTACAGATTTACGCTTACAAAAGAGACTTACCCTTCAAGTGGAGAGGCGCTCAAACGCGTAAAATTCATTAATCAACCACCTCCATCAAACAGCTTAATTTCTAAGTCATGCAATATTCGTCAAGCATTTAGCGATGAAAATATTGTATATTTTATTCATACCGATGTGGGTGCTTTCACAAAAGAATTAAACCGCATTTTTAAACTATACAGACAAACCATCACTGAAAAATAATCAACAGAAGCGGCTATGATGAAAATACTAGAAACCAAAATCCCACCTCTTTTAATAGTGCTTATCTTAAGCATGATAATGTGGGGAATTAGCCTGATAGATCCAAAAGCAATAATGCTCAGTCTATCACTCAGAGGCATTTTGAGTAGTATATTGGTACTTATAGGAGTGGGACTTACTTTTGCTGGAGCTGTTTCATTCAGGCTTGCCAAGACAACAGTCAATCCCGTGCGCCCAGATACCAGCTCTGCGCTCGTTACATCGGGCATATACCGCATCACCCGAAATCCAATGTATCTTGGTTTTGGACTTTTGTTGTGTGCTTGGGCGATTTTACTTAGCTCGTTTATTTCACTGCTTATACTGCCAGTTTACATTGCTTACATCCAAACTTTTCAAATTCGACCAGAGGAAAAAGCATTGGAAAAAAAATTTGGTGAGATGTTTTTAAACTATAAAAGGAAAGTAAGACGTTGGATATGATATCACTGAAAAACTAAATATTAGGAAGAGGTAAGTAGCTCTTAACTAAGAGCTACTAAAAAACAAGACGACTGTTATCAGAAGATAATAGTTGCAACAATAGTCCATATACCCAGGGCAATCGCTGCAAGTCCTAATTTACCTTGTATGGGCGCTAGTTTTGCCAACAGCTCTTCCCCTTTTTTCTTAGCTTCTTCATTCTTAGAAAGCGCGTATTTTGCAATAAGCCCATAACCTAAAATAAAGCCTAACAAAGCCGTAACAACATTGGTTGCTGTTAAGGTAACCCACCAGATCGGTGCTGTCGTTAATAGCCCTAGAGCCAAAATAGAACCGATAATACCCCAAACACCCCAAATACAAAAAACCACACCTATCCAGCCTTGATAAGGGGTTATTTTGTCTAAAAGTTCTTTTGCATCAGGTCGTTTAGATAAAAGCAATGAAGGAACAGCAAGAATACCTAAAACAATTAAAAGAATGCCATTTAGCATGAAAATCTCCTTTATACATAATGATAATTTATTTATTTTTATCCCTTTAACCAGTGCCAGATCAGCCTTAGCTCCCCTTTGGTTGCATAAAACCAAGGGCCACATCCATATAGATGGCGCATATTATCACCAACAAGCTCCCTAATACAGTGTTATTTATGCATACTGCAATGCCTGAACAACCCACATTCCAAGCATAGAAAAGAAAGCTGCCCAATAAGATAACATGCGATGAATCACGTTATTGTATGTGAGAAGTATATATGCGTGGATACTACGAAAAATAACAAATAACCATGCTAAAGATAGCAATATCCCCCCAGCATGATCTAAAACCATCGATAAGCTTGCTATCACATAAAATAGTATTGGTATCTCAAACATATTATTAAAACAGCGAGTACTTTGCTTAATGCTTTGTGGAACATCATTGCCTTCCATTACCTGAAAGTACTTAATCGACACTTGTTTGTTTTTTACCGCACTATAACGGGCTCTAAATGCCACTAAACCAACAATTGTGGTTAATAGAATCATTGCAAACATAGGATAAAACATAAAAGATTCCCTCTACAAAATAAAATGAGGGTATTATTCTCTTTATTTACTCCATGGTCCACTTTGATGAAGTAACTCGGTAAAACTTTATGAAAATAAAGGCAAAACCCTTGATCGTTATATTGGGTGTCGCTCTAACCCTATTGCTATTACTTTTTAGTTTTTCTCACTCTTTTCTAAGTCTTAGCCAAACCGTGACCGCAGGGCTTGTTCTGATCGCCATTATTTTATTTGCCACCAGTACTTTTCCTGAACATGTAACCGCCCTGCTGTTTATGACTAGCACAGTACTTTTAGGACTTGCTCCCGCGAATGTTGTTTTTTCTGGATTTTACTCTACGGCTTGTTGGCTAATTTTTTCGGGATTAATCATTGGTATTGCACTGAAAACCACAGGACTAGCACAGAGAGTCGCTGATTTATTTAGCGAGTCGCTAACCTCTCATTATTGGAAGGTGATCAGTACTACCGTCATTATTTCCACCTTATTAGGCTTTCTAATGCCTTCGTCACTAGGACGGGCCGTTTTATTGGTCCCAATTGCAATGGCTGTGGCAGAACAATGCGGTTTTACAAAAGACAGCAACGGACAGATTGGTATTGCCTTAGCCGTTGCTTTCGGCTGCCATGTGCCAACGTTCGCTGTTCTCCCTGCTAATGTCCCGAATATGGTACTCATTGGTGCAGCCGAAACCATTCACAACTGGACGCCCTCTTATACGGAGTATCTAATTCTACATTTTCCTATTTTGGGATTGTTAAAAACCTTTATTATTATTGCGTTGATCTTGTGGTTTTACCCGGATAAACCGAATAAGACTCAAGCTCATCGTATATCCACTCCTTATTCAAAAGATCAAATAAAACTTATTGTTATTTTATTTATTACCTTGGGCTTTTGGATAACGGATCAGCTCCATCATATTTCGGCGGCATGGATCGGCTTAAGCGCGGCGTGCTTTTTGCTGCTACCTGGTATAGGGTTAGTCAATAAAAAAAGTTTTGATGAACAATTCAAAGTCGCGCCGTTAATTTTTGTAGTCGGCATTCTCGCTTTAGGGGCGGTTGTTAATGAAAGTGGCTTAGGAAAAGAGGTCGGGGATCGTTTTATCCGATGGCTGCCGCTATCGGAAGAAAAAGCATTTAGCAATTATATTCTGTTAGCACTCACATCAACCGTCACAGGCATACTCACCACCTTACCCGGTGTACCAGCTGTAATGACACCATTTGCTGAACAAATTAGCCAACAAACGGGCTTATCCATCGAGTCGGTTATTATGTTGCAAGTACTTGGCTTTTCAACCATCGTATTTCCTTTTCAATCAGCACCTCTTGTGGTTGCCATGCAGTTAGCAGGCGTTTCTTTAAAGCATGCTGCAAAACTTTGTCTGGTGTTAAGTACAGTAACGATCGTACTGTTATTCCCATTGGATTATTTGTGGTGGCGATGGGTTATTCCTGGGTTTTAATTCTTGCTAAGGACTACGGAAGCTCTCCATGGACGGAGGTACATTGGAAATGCAAGAAGCATTTTTCAAGAGTCTAAACACATTTTAGACTCACGCAGAAATCATTCGAGCTTAATCAAAGGTTTCTATAAATAATTGATAATCAAAATAACGATCATCATCGTCAACATCGCTAACAGCATACTATTGATACCCCAACCTCGAGCAAGAGGTGCCGCAGGATGTGCGTAACTATGAGTCAATTTCAAACCACGGCGTATAAAATCAGAAGCGATTGTTTTTAATGCGGCGCTCTGTAATGCGCTACGTGCGGTAAACCACTGCCAACATTGAGGGAATAGTTTGCGATAAAACCATTCTGCATCTAAGTTGGTTGAACGTAGTTCTGGAGGATATAAACCTTTTAAATTTAACCATACGAATGCCAACGCAGAGAAAAATAACAATTGCAGTTGCGTAACAACGTGAGTCATATCATAAGGTGAGTAATCAATAGGAAAAGGTAATAATGAGTACAAGTATTGGGGATAGCTACCAATAAACACACACAACACCGCGGCAA
>JBNKUQ010000122.1:0-7232 GCA_050298695.1 Cellvibrionaceae bacterium | reverse complement strand
AATACAGCGGGCTTCTTTTCATAGTGTGGAATAAGTAAGTAGTTATTAAGATCACCAAAGATACGAACCAGCTCATCGACACTTATTGAATCACCTACAGATGTGATCTTCTCAGATACTGCTTGTGTTTTTATCTGAAACTCATCTAAGTTTTCATTTTCGGAAATGACAAGAACATGACCTTTATCCAAGTTTATTTCAATGCCTGGAAATACAATACAGTCTAGTTTCTCTACGATCTCGTTAAATTGGAGGAGGTCGAACATGTCATGATTTGTTATAGCAATAGCGTCGAGTTCTGCTGATTTAACATATTCGCTAATTTTTTCTAGTGAAAATGTAAAGTGTGCATCGCTTATTGTAGGCACTGTGTGTATGTGAAGATCAATTTTCTTCAATGTTCGCTCCATGAATAATTAGAGGGAAATATCGCAATTGCGCAGCTCTGAATATGAATCATATGTCTTCTTTGGGCACTTAGCCGACATAATTTGTATCTTTCTTCTTTGAATTCAAACTCAGTTAGGAAGCACTCAGCCCCATATCCCTGAAGCATTACTTTCATTAAATTTATTTAAAAGATTATCTCGAAGGAGTGGAGTAAATGTCTGTAGCAATATGCGTCAATTTGTATAATTAGGACTATATGAGGGATTATTATTGTCCGCGCAACACGCATATTGTTGCGCGTTTAGGGAAAAGTTGAAGAGTTTTTGTCCGGAGTTTTTGTCCCGTTTTTGTCCGGTAAGTGGCTACTACGGCTGCATGGTGCGTGGTTGGTGGAGCCTAGCGGGTTCGAACCGCTGACCTCAACACTGCCAGTGTTGCGCTCTACCAGCTGAGCTAAGGCCCCATAGAAGGTGTGTTCTGGAAAGAGGCGGCATTCTACCTATATGCCGCCTCTGTCACAAGCCCCTTGGCTATCTAATATCAAGGATTATTGTTTAAAAGGCTATTTCTAATGCAAATCAAGTTGTTGGTAGGCCTTTTCCAACTTTTTAAGCTGTTTCTTGCCTATCTCACCAAAAAGCGCCGTCATGGTATGACGCAAGCGTGCCCGAGATATTTCTGGACCGAGTAGAGTCATGGCATCCATCACAGAGAACGACGAGGTAGTACCGGCAATAGCTAAAAACAACGGGGATAGAAACTCTTTGAGTTTGATGTCCATGGCAGCGGATAGCGTTTTTAAGGCGGTAAAAATATCGTCTCGCTCCCAGGTGTTTAGCGCTTCCAAACGCCAAAGTGAAAATTGGAGCACTTCTTTTAGCTGATCGTCACTTAGTTTTACCTCTTTAAATTTTTCATTGTCGACAGATAATAAACCCGAACTCAAAAAAGCCGTGAGTGGGGTAAAGTCACTCAACGTTTCCATTCTTGGGATCGCGTGGGGTAATACCGCTAATAAGTTTTCACGATTAAAGGCCCAAGCTTGCAATCGATCCGCTAATTCTTCGGTGCTAAGAGATTCTCTGAGCCATACACCATTGAGCCAAGATAGTTTTTCTATATCAAAAATAGGTCCACCCAATGACACACGTTGAATATCAAATTCAGCACTCATTTCCGCAAGGGTAAATTGTTCACGCTCATCGGGCATGGACCAACCCATACGCCCCAAATAATTCAATAGTGCCTCTGGCAAGTAGCCCATGCGCTTGTAGTACAAAATGCTGGTTGGGTTTTTACGCTTGCTTAATTTAGACTTATCAGGATTACGCAGTAATGGTAAATGACAAAGCACCGGCATTTCCCAGCCGAAATACTCATAGAGTAATTTGTGCTTTGGCGCTGAGTTAATCCATTCTTCACCACGAATAACATGGGTTATTTTCATGAGATGGTCATCGACCACATTGGCAAGGTGATAGGTTGGTAGGCCGTCGGATTTTAGCAAAATTTGTGCATCCACCTGCCCCCAATCCAACTCAATGGTGCCGCGTAGCATGTCGTTTATAGGACACGGGCCATCATCTTCCGGCACCATCATTCGAATAACATAAGGCATACCCGCCGCCTCACGTTTATCAATCTCTGTTTGTGACAGGATCAATTCACTAGGCTTCAGTGCCGTAAAGCCACCTTGGGCTTTTCTGGCCTCTCGCAATTCATCCAGCTCTTCTGGCGTGCGATAGCAACGAAAGGCTTTACCCGTCGCAATCAATTGTTCAGCATATTCTTTGTATATTGATGCGCGCTCACTTTGACGATAAGGGCCGTAGGGGCCTCCAACATCAGGCCCCTCAGCCCATTCCAAACCCAACCATCGCAAGCTATCAAATATAGCCCGCTCAGACTCTGGGGTTGAACGTTGTTGATCGGTGTCTTCAATACGCAAGATAAACTCACCTTGATGTTGCCGAGCAAAACAAAGGTTAAAAAGGGCGATATATGCAGTACCAACATGGGGGTCACCCGTTGGTGAGGGGGCTATACGAGTACGAACAGTCATAAATCAGTTAAGCTCTTGATAGATGGGTCTTTATAAAAACGCCGTATTATACCGATACCCAACAACTTTGCTTGATTTATCCCCTCAGAAAAGTACGTCCAAAGCCCACATAATAGTGATAAAAAATTATTCATTGGCGTTTTTTTCAACAACTATTATTAAATAGGGGTCTATAATAATTCTGCTATTGCCTATTTGTGGTAGATACAACTATGAATTGGCGATGTTGACGCAGTTAAAAACCTGTTATTAATTTATAAGGCATTAGTAGATTATGGCAATACCTGAAATATCCAGTACATCCTGTGCATTTATTCCTGTTTATTGTTATTACGACAAAGATGAAGGCGAAATTAAAACGCCTATTCTGCTGATGGATAACACGAGCTTTTTACTAAAAGCCATTATTGTCGATATTGATCCCAGCATTTTCAGCTACGAGGAATTGAAAGACCAATTTATCGAAGCCTATTATCACTATACCGACACGGATGAAACAACATCCGCTCTAGATACCTACGATATATTTCCACAATTAGTCACTACCCTACATACCGATAACGAAGAAATTTCCATTTTTATTTGTGAACTCTATGAAAACACGGAGAACTACTTTAAAAAGCAAAGCCGTTCTAAAGTAGCTGAATTAATCTCATACAAAGAAGGGATTGATGAACTTATCAATGGTGGTGCGCTAGATCCTTTAACCGAAAAATTATTAGTTGCGTTATCGGAAGAAAATCACCTCACATCCAAAAACAGCGGCAACTCAAACTCCATTGAATTATTCTAACTAGCGGACACCTAATCAGTATTCGCTAGTATTTCATAGAGTCCCTCAAGTACAATGCCTAACTCTTTTTCTAGTTCCTTTGTCGACTCTCTCGACTGGTCCAGCTGCTCTGTAGCGCGATAAGCCAAGGCCATGAGTGCAGCTTCTTGATCCTCGTCCAAGCCTAAGCTAAACAATTTAGCTTCTAGCTCAGTAATCATATTGTTCATAATCAGTCTAACGTTATCGTCATGCTCAATGATTTTTTCATTAAAGTTTTTTAGCTTATCTTCTGTGACGGTAATAACCCGCCCCAATACACTATTGCGTTGATTGGCCAATTCATTTTGGGCTAGCAAGGCCATTAAGCGGCCATCACAAATACTCACCAATACTGCCAAGTGGTCCTTAATGCGACCATAACGGCTTTCATCGTCTACAGGCATATTCTTAATCAGCAAAGCAATTTGGTCGCTTTTAACAATGGTACGAATACCAATATTAATAATACGCTCGCTACTCAAACGTGCTTTTGAAAGCACCTTGGCTTCCAGTGATTCGGGGTCGCAGCGTGCAAATGGCTGCTTTGCTCCCACCACATAAGCGCAAGCACTGAGGCCAAATTCTTCAGCAGCTTCACAAACTTTTTGGCCCATCTCTTCTAAGGATTTAACCAGCTGTGACTGTTTTACAAAATCAATTAGCTGGCCTATCTCACTACTATAGGTCATTGCCTCTAGTGCCACATTCATGGACTCTTTGGCTTGCTTTTGCACCTTCACAATTTCTAGATGGGAATCCAAGTGAAACTTAATTCGTTCCAGCAGTTTTTCACCGTCAATGGGTTTTGTTAAGTAATCATCCGCTCCCGCTTCGTAGCCTTGTAAGCGCTCTTCCGGCTTAAAGAGAGCAGATACAAAAATAATAGGTATGTTAGCCGTTTTGACTTGTTTACGCAGATGTATACACACGTCGTAGCCATTCATTTCTAGCATATTGACATCTAACAGAATAATATCGGGAACAGATTTCTCGACTTGTTTAATACAATCTTCCCCAGAAACCGCTTCTACCACTTTATAATGATCTTCTATCAACATGCGCTGAAGCATTCTATTATCTTCGGCATCATCGACAATCATCACTGTAACATCAGACATTAATTCACCCTTCTTAACGTTGGCCTGCAACAGTTATTCACAGGCGTACTCACCGTATTTGCCTCTCATCAAACTGACCACAAGAGCCTATATGCTTACCTAACATTTTGGAAAACGATTACATCTATAATAGACGATATTCCAAATCCGTGAGAACGTGCTTTATAACGCTTCTCTATATATTAGACTCAATATGTTGTAACAATTTCTCATATCCTGGTATAACTTGAGGCCATAGCGCCTTCACCTCCTCCATATTATCTTC
The DNA here is from genome assembly GCA_050298695.1 of Cellvibrionaceae bacterium. Lineage (GTDB taxonomy): Bacteria > Pseudomonadota > Gammaproteobacteria > Pseudomonadales > Cellvibrionaceae > CANLBN01. The sequence goes on along the minus strand of JBNKUQ010000122.1, from coordinate 2,583 downwards.
CTTGCCAGCCTGCTCAATTTTCTTAGCTAATGATGCCAGCTCAACGCCGCCCAAATTGCTAACAGACCCCTTAAGCTTATGAGCAATAAGACCTGCCTCAGTCACTTGTTCCGACTCAATCGCCTCTTGTAATTGCTCGATAGTTTTAGGCGTATCGGTTTTAAATAGAGCGATGAGTTTATTGGCGATGGTTTCGTTATTCATAATCCGCCGCATAAAATCTTCACGGTCCCAAATAACTTGATCAGACTCAGACATAACTAGTACCTCTTCTTTTTTATCTTCCGCTCTTTCTTTAGAAAAATTTGACCACTGTTGAATGGCCAAAAATACTTTGTCAGGATCAACTGGCTTACTGATGTAATCGTTCATGCCCGTTTCCAGGCATTTTTCCCTATCGCCTTTCATGGCATTTGCTGTCATTGCAATGATAGGGATATTGGGGTTGGGCACTTTTCCAGAACGAATGGCTCGGGTTGCATCATATCCATCCATTTCTGGCATCTGACAATCCATCAACACTAAATCATAAGGATTATCTAAGGCATCGGGAGCGTTGAGTTTTTCCAAGGCTTGGAGGCCATTATTCGCAATATCTGCCCTTAGATTGTGCATTTCCAAAATACCTAAGACCACCTCTTGGTTTATGAGATTATCTTCTACCAATAAGATCCGTACATCACTCTGTTTATTTTCATTTTCACGTATTTTACTCGCATCAATAGGCGCCTTCTGTTCACCAGAGCCTTCTAGGCTGCGCAAGAAGTGTCGCGTTAATAGGGGCGTTGCCTTTTGTAGAGCATCGCCATCGTCAACCAACACATTTAGAGCACCAAATAAATCATTCATAGTGGCTGGCTTTGGAAAAAACGCCGAGAACCCTAGCTCGGCATAGCGCTTTGCATCGCCTCGCTGACTCAACGATGTCATTATCACAAGCTTAATCGAGTCGTAACGCACTTGGCTGCGAATCATTCTACCTAACTCATCTCCGCCCATGTGTGACATCTGCATATCTAAAATAGCAATGGCAAACATATTTTCCTGGCGCGTTTCCAGAACATTTAAAGCCGATTGAGCGCTATCACAGGTGACCACATCAGCACCCCAGCACCGTAACTGATTACCGAGTACCGTAAGATTAGTGGCGTTATCATCAACCACTAATATAGGTGTTCCGGTAATGTCCACCGATGGCATTAGCAATTGATTTTGTTCACTTTCCTGTAAAGTAATACAAAATATAAAGTGACTACCCTGCCCAGGCGTACTGATCACATTGACATCGCCGTCCATCAGCATACACAACTTCCTTACAATAGCTAAGCCTAGACCAGTACCACCATATTTTCGAGTGGTAGAGGCGTCCACTTGTGAAAAGGATTGAAATAAGCGCTGTACTTTTTCTTTTGGAATACCTATGCCCGTATCAGAAATAACACACTCTAATTGCAAACCACCCTTCTCTTTTTTGATCAATTGAAGAGCGATAGAGATTTCACCAGTATCGGTAAATTTAATAGCATTACCGGTTAAATTATTCAAAATTTGGCGAATACGGCCAGGGTCACCTTTGACATAGGTATCTTTAATGCCGGAAACATCTAAAACAAGTTCTAAACCTTTTTGTTGAGCGCGATGCGCAATGGCTTCTGCAAAATCACCCAACATATCGGGCAAATGAAAATCAATAAGGTCCAAATCCATTTTCCCTGCTTCGACTTTAGAAAAATCTAAAATATCATTGACAATACTGAGTAGAGACTCTGCACTGACACTGGCCAAACTTAAATAATGTGACTGCTGTTGTGTGAGCTGAGTATTACCCAACAAACCCAACATACCTAAAACTCCATTAATCGGAGTACGAATTTCATGGCTCATACTCGCTAAAAATTCTGACTTGAGCTGAGCAGATTCTTTTGCTTTATTGAGAGCCTGCTCGCGATCAAGCTCCAATTTTTTCCGATTAGTAATATCCATATTGGTTCCAATAACTCGGATTGGATTATCTTCTTCATCGGAAATAACGCAACCGTGAATAGAAACCCAGCGAATATCACCATTGGGCCAAATAATGCGATACTCATCGACAAATTCATCCCGAGTTTCAATGGCATAGTAGAACTTATTGGAAAATTGCTGGATATCAGCTTTGTGCAAATAGCCACACCAATCCGAAAAATCTCCTAAAAATACTTTATCGTAAGTATTGTAGATGTGATACATCCGTTCATCCCAGTATAGTTTTTTCGTATTGAGATCATAATCCCACACACCTATGCCAGGGGCATCTAAGGCAAAATCCAAACGCTGACTTAATTCATTAATCTTCTCATTCTTTTTGATAAGCTGTTTTTCTTTTTCTTCTTTTTTATTAAATAAATTATAAAAAATTCTTGAAAGCACGCCTATTTCATCGGGCGCATTCAGAGGTAGCTGCTCAACATCGTCGGCCTTTTCGTAAGAATCAATTGCCAAAGACATTTTCCTTAAAGGCGAAAGTAGATAGCGAGTTAATAACCAGACGACAAATAGTACAAAAAAAGATAATAGAGTACCTGCATAGATAAAGCGCTTCCC
>JBNKUQ010000121.1:0-7358 GCA_050298695.1 Cellvibrionaceae bacterium | reverse complement strand
TGTAGTGATTGATAATGTTGTAGAAATTCATGTCGATGATGAAGAAATCGTCTCACGTTTGAGTGGCCGTCGAGTCCATCAAAATTCAGGCCGGATTTATCATATTATCCACAATCCGCCAAAAGTAGAAGGTATTGATGATGATACGGGTGAGCCTTTAATTCAGCGAGATGACGACCAAGAAGAGACGATTCGCAAGCGTCTAGAGGTATACCATGAGCAAACAGAACCTCTTGTTGTTTTTTATAAAAACCTTAGTGATCAGCAAGGTTCTCCAGGCCCTAAATGCAGTCAGGTAAAAGGGGTAGGAGACGTTGAGTCTATTAAGCAACAGTTATTTGCAGAATTGAGTTAACTCCTTAATCAACTATTACTAAAAAGCCCTTTAAGGGCTTTTTTTATGTACAGGATGTACGGTATCCCGCGGTTGCATGGATGCAAAAGAGCGGGGCATGTACTTTTTTGCCATCCACTCGAAATATCACCGACCTTTTCATCAATTCAGCAATAATGTTACCGTGTGGTTGGCAAAAATATTTAGTGTTACTACAGAGACGCTAAAAAAGAATACGTCGTCATCCTCGCGATCTGCAACTGCTCCTGCGTTGCTCGAAGTACCCCACGTCCGTGTAGGGCAAAGCGGGGATCCAGGCTTAAACGTATTAATTGATGTCTGGATTCCCGCCTTCGCGGGAATGACGCTACAAATAATCATCATATTAATATTAACTCAATGTACTCTTTTTAAGTCTCTTGTTAGTAACAAACCAAAGAAAATATTTTAACTAGCACTTTCACTTTTTACCTGCTGTTAGAAAATCCCCCCAAAGAATCAAAGTACGTAAAATTATTAGTTTCTTAAAATTATTCATCTATCTAAATGTATAAAACCCTTTCTGAAAAATGATTTGTCAGTACAAATATTACTTTTCATAACATGGTATTTTTTGTATAAAACAGCAGTTTTTTTTAAAAAAATCGGAAAAAACTTCATTTTTAGTGAAAAACATCACGAAATTGATGCAAAAAAGCCTTTTTTTAAATAGTATTTATGGTGAACACGGAATTGCGTACTATAATTTTTAGATATTGTAGTGAAGCAAGTGCTGTTTCATTTCTTTCTTGAAAAAATGTTTCATAACAATAAAACAACCATTATTTCAAAATTATCCGAGGAGAATCCTTATGGCTAAAGTTGCAAAAAAGACCCCAAGCAAGCGTCGAGCTAAACCTAAAGTCTCAGTACGCAAATCCACTCCTAAAAAAGTAGCGGTGAAAAAAGTAGTATCACCTGCTGTTTCAAAAGCACAAGCAACCTTTGATAAGTTGCAAGCAGATATCAAGAAACAATCATCTGCTGTTAGTGCTGCTCGCAAAAAGTCAGTTGCTGCTAAAAAGAAGGCGGCAAAAGCTAAAACGGCGGTTACCAAACGCGCTGCAGTATCGGCAGGAAATGCGGTTAAAAAAGTATCTGCTGCTTTGAGCAAGTTACGCGAGAAGTCAAAAGATGCGCGTTTGGCTCTAGACAAAGCAAAGGCTATGGATGCGATTAAACAGGCAGAAGCAGCAGCAAAAGCACGTGTTGATGCCGTAGCTGAAAGCTTGGCCACTAAAGCCGAAAGTGATTTTAAAGCCGCTGCCTCTGTATTTGAGAAAAAATGGAAAAAATCTCGTGCGGCGGCGAATGCTAAAAAGGTTAAAGCGGCCGCCAAAAAAGCGTCAGCTAAAGTGAAAGCGGCCGAGAAAAAGACTAAAGCTAAGCTGAAAGCAGCGGAGAAAAAGGCAACGGCTAAGCCTAAAAAGCGTAAGGCGAAAAAGGCTAAGTCAGCGGTTGCCAAAAAAACAGCTCCTGCTAAGCCAAAAGCCGCTAAACCAAAGAAAAAGAAAGCGGCCAAGCGTGTACGCAAATCAAAGAAATAACTCATTAGTTGTTCTTTGAACCATTTTACAAACCCCGGTGAAACCGGGGTTTTTAATTTGGGGCTTTAGCGTTATCATAGCGCCCTTCGATCTTGCATAATTAAAGCCCTTTCCTCTATGTTCATATCCTCCGGGCCAACAATACTGGCTATTGATACCTCGACTGATGTTTGTTCAGTGGCTATTGCCCAAAAGGGCAAAAAAGAAGAGATACACGAGTCCACAGTGATTGCTGCTCGAGAGCACACTCAGCGTATTTTGCCCATGATAGAAAAGCTTTTAGCAGAATCTGCACTGACACTTCGACAGTTAGATGCCATTGCTATTGCTAATGGGCCGGGTTCATTTACTGGGCTGCGTATTGGTTTAAGTGTGGCCCAAGGGCTTGCTTATGGGGCCGATTTACCATTAGTGCCTGTTTCAACACTAATGGCAATGGCATACAGTGCTGTTAGAAGAAGAAAAATTAGTGACCAAAAAGCACTTATCGTTCCAGCAATCGATGCCCGTATGAATGAAATCTATTGGTCTTCCTATTCGTGCAAAAAAATAGTTGCATCACTGATGGGGGCTGGAAATGAAAATATAACCGATTGTTTGGCAGAAGAACACGTCAGTACTCCAGATGTATGTTTTGACTACTGTCAACATGTGAGTGAAGAGACCATTATTGCTGTGGGTTCTGGTTGGCGCTACTCAGCCGCTTTTGTAAAAGAAGGCGTAGATATCGATACGGCTTTCTACTCCACCGCACACGATATTGCTGAGCTAGGGTTAGTGGCTTTTAGTCGAGGAGAAATTAGCGACCCTATGCATCTTCAACCCACTTATTTACGCAACGAAATTAGCTGGCAAAAACGTCAGCGAATACGTTAACAAAAACCATCTTCCTTTTATGATTTAGGACATTAACGAGAGAAATACTTCAATGGAAACATTACACATTTTTGTGTTGGCGATTATTCAAGGAATAACGGAGTTTTTACCGATATCCAGCTCTGGCCACTTAATTTTGCCCAAAGAAATTCTCAATTGGCCAGAACAGGGGCTAGCATTTGATGTTGCTGTACATGTCGGAACATTGAGTGCGGTATTAGTTTATTTTCGTAAAGATATTATTGATATTGCAATTGCTTGGTGCCAGGGAACGTTTGGTCAGACCCTAGATGCTAGACAAACAGAAAATAACCATTTAGCGTGGTACATCATCTTGGCGACAATTCCTGCTGGACTGGTGGGCTTATTGTTGGATAATTTTATTGAAACGCATTTGCGAACAACCTTGGTGATAGCCACAACAACTATTATATTTGGTCTTTTGCTAGGTTTTGCCGATCGCAATGCAAGCCATAAAACTCGGGATTTAGCAAAAATGACAGTGACGTTTGCACTGATTATTGGTTGCGCACAAGCGCTTGCTTTAATTCCTGGTACTTCGCGTTCTGGTATTACTATTACCGCAGCATTGCTATGTGGATTCAGTCGCAATTCAGCGGCTCGTTTTTCTTTCTTGTTATCGATTCCTATTATTGTATTGAGCGGAGGATATAAGACGCTGCAATTACTGAGTGCTCCTTCTGTTATTTGGAGTGATTTATTGTTGGGTATTTTGTTATCCGCTCTAAGTGCGTTTATCTGTATACATTATTTTCTTAAATCTATTAACCGTATTGGTATGATGCCATTTGTTATCTATCGCCTAATATTGGGTGGTTTTTTATTGTTTTGGGCGTTTGCTTGACGCCCAGGCTGTGTCTAATGCTTTGGCTTTGTATGATTGTCCGATGAGAAAAATATAATGAAATCCCAATCTGAAACCAGTTCTTCCTCTCTAATCGATGGACTTTTATTGTTTTTACGTTCATCGCCAACACCTTTTCATGCGGTATCGACAATGCGAGAGGCATTATTGGCTGCAGGTTTTGAACATTTACAAGAGGGCGATCAATGGTCTTTAATTTCAGGTCAAGCTTATATCGTTACTCGCAATGATTCTTCTATTATTGCGTTTCGTTATCTTCCTGAGCAAATGACCACTCAGGGTATCGCGATGATTGGTGCGCACACCGATAGCCCCTGTTTGAAAATAAAGCCTAAACCGGAAAAAAATGTACATGGCTATTTTCAATTGGGGGTGGAAACCTATGGAGGTGTACTACTTAACCCCTGGTTTGATCGCGACTTATCCATTGCCGGTAGGGTCAATTATCGCAATCAGCAAGATCAGCTCGTATCGACGCTACTTGATTTTGAGAGGGCTATTGCCATTATTCCTAGTCTTGCGATTCACTTAAATCGTGAGGCCAATACGGATAACAAAATCAACCCACAAAAGCATTTGCCAGCGATTTTGATGCGAGTTGAGAGTGATCAAACGATTCATTTTAGAGACTGCCTAAAACAACGGCTGAATGAGCAAGGCATTAACGATTGCTATAAAGTACTGGATTATGAGCTTTATTTTTATGATACCCAAGCCCCCGCACTTATTGGTTATAACCAGGATTTTATTGCGTCGGCGCGTTTAGATAATTTGTTGAGTTGCTATATTGGTCTACAAGCGATGCTTAATGCTGACCCTAATAAACCAGTATTATTGGTATGCAACGATCATGAAGAGGTCGGTAGCGCTTCTGCCTGTGGTGCACAAGGGCCCATGTTAGAACAATGTTTACAACGTCTATTTCCTGATAATGAAACGCGCATGCGTATTATTGATCACTCGATGATGATTTCCGTTGATAATGCCCACGGTATACACCCGAATTACTCAGAACTTCATGACAGTCAACATGGCCCAATATTAAATGAAGGTCCGGTTATTAAAGTCAATGCGAATCAGCGTTATGCAACCAATAGTGAAACCAGTAGTATCTTTAAAGATATTTGTGAAAAAGCCAATGTACCTGTCCAGGAGTTTGTCTCTCGTAGTGATTTAGCCTGTGGCAGTACCATAGGGCCGATTACAGCGACAGAGATCGGTGTTAAAACATTGGATGTCGGTTTGCCGACTTTTGCCATGCATTCTATTCGCGAGTTGGCCGGAAGCCGTGATGTGAACAATTTATTAATCGCATTAAACTATTTTGTTAACAGCTATTACTAATGAAGCACTTAAAAAGAATACACCAAGGTAAAAATTGCCTCTGGCGTCATTCCCGCGAAGGCGGGAATCCGGTAGTAAATCCATGATATTTATCTAGAGAACATTTATGCAAAAAAACGAAAGTGATCAAACTAATTGTGTTAAACAACGGGTTTTAACGGGAATTACCACCACTGGAACACCACACCTGGGTAACTATGTGGGGGCCATTCGTCCTGCAATCGAGTCGAGTCGTAACCAACAGAACCAATCGTTTTATTTTTTAGCCGACTTTCATGCCTTAATTAAATCCAGAGATCCTCAACAGGTTCATCAATCCAGTTTAGAAATAGCGGCAACCTGGATGGCTTTAGGGCTTGATACCGACAGTGCTGTTTTTTACCGCCAGTCGGATATTCCTGAAATTCCTGAATTGTGCTGGCTGTTGACTTGTATGGCGGCTAAAGGCTTGATGAATCGTGCCCATGCCTATAAAGCGGCAGTACAAGCCAATGAAGAAGCAGGAGAAGATCCTGACTATGGCATTGCCATGGGCTTATATAGCTATCCCATCCTTATGGCCGCTGACATTCTGATGTTTAATGCCAACCAAGTTCCCGTGGGGAAAGATCAGATTCAACATGTAGAAATGGCTCGTGATATCGCCGGACGTTTTAACCATCGTTATGGTGAATACTTTGTGCTGCCCGAGGCAAAGGTTGATGAGCATGTGGCGGTACTACAAGGTTTAGATGGTCGCAAAATGAGTAAAAGCTATAACAACACCATTCCTTTGTTTTTGCCTGAAAAGCAGCTGAAAAAGCATATTAATAAAATTAAAACAAATCTACTGGAACCCGGTGAGCCTAAGGACCCAGATACTTCCACGGTATTTCAAATTTGGCAGGCCTTTGCCACAAAAGAGCAAACTGCCAGTATGCGTCAGGCATTTTTGGATGGCATCGCTTGGGGTGAAGCCAAAAAGGAACTCTTTGAGCTAGTGAATAACGAAGTCGCTGAATCGCGTGAACGCTATAACGCCTTGTTGGAAAACCCCGAATATATCGAAGAAATATTGCAGCAGGGAGCCAAAAAGGCTCGAGCTTATGCGACTCCGATGTTGGCTAAGTTACGAGAAGCGGTAGGAATTCGCCCTTTTTCTAGAAGCTGATAAAGTCTTGTTATAAGTAAAACTAATTAGTTGCATTAATCTATTTAATTTTATTGTTGCTCTCCGAGCCCCCATACTGTCAGAAATTAATTTTGGAGTATTAACAATGCAACGTTTTACCATTTTTGGTCGCCCTGACTGCGGTTACTGTGTTCGCGCCAAGCAATTACTCGAAACTAAGCAGTATGAATTTCGCTGGATAGATATCAATGCAGAGGGGATCAGCAAGGCTGACTTGGAAAAAACCATTGGAAAGCCCGTTGAGACAGTTCCTCAGATTTTCCATGGTCAAGAGCATATAGGCGGTTTTACTGAGCTAGATGAATATGTTAAAGGTCTAGACGCTGCGGCCTAGGTTTTTGAGTATTTTGCAAAAAAGCCGAGACAATGTGTCTCGGCTTTTTTCGTGGTTTCTTTCTCCCTCGTTCTGCGTGGGAATTCATATTATGTTTCAGTACTTGTAGATAGCATCAGCGACAATATTACAGGCTTAAAATATGTAAGTTTTGAACTTTGAGCTAATGAGTGAATTAGATATGCATTCCCACGCAGAGCGTGGGAACGAGTAAGTAATGGAGCTTATTTATGATTGCGAGCTGGTAACACATCCTTTAGTTTTTTATTCATCTCACGTAAACATTTTTCTGTGGTCTCCCAATCAATACATTTATCCGTGATTGAAACGCCATACTGCATTTGGCTGATATCTTCCAGCATAGGCTGATTGCCTGCACCGATATTGCTTTCCACCATCAAGCCCATAATAGAATGATTCCCTTCTATTATTTGGTTGGTAATGTTTTCCAACACGAGCGGTTGCAGTTCATGGTTTTTATTGGAGTTTTCATGGCTGCAATCAACCATAATATTATCGCTCATACCATGTTTGCGAAGCTCCTGTTCGCACAGCGCAATATTCACGGAATCGTAATTAGGTTTTCCGCCACCACCACGCAATACGACATGGGCATAAGGATTGCCGTTGGTGCGGATGACAGCAACACGACCTTCGCCATTAATACCGAGAAAGTGGTGGGAGCTAGAGACCGATTGCATAGCATTCATCGCAACCGTCAGGCTGCCATCGGTGCCATTTTTAAAGCCAACAGCGCAAGATAGTCCACTGGCCATTTCTCGGTGAGTTTGCGATTCTGTGGTCCGTGCGCCAATGGCTGACCATGA
>JBNKUQ010000120.1:0-7436 GCA_050298695.1 Cellvibrionaceae bacterium | reverse complement strand
CCTAGCTCATTGTGGCTGGGATGGTATTATTAACCGAGTACGATAAATACCCATCCCCCGTTTATGTTACAGAGCCCCTTTATGTTACAGAGCCAGCCCCTTTTTGGGGCGGGGTTTTTTTATATGGCGCACTCGGGAGGATTCGAACCTCCGACCGCTCGGTTCGTAGGAACAAACAGCAACATTAACTTATTTTAAATCAAACACTTAGATAGGCTCCCGTTACTCCCACAGCCTAACAAAGTGCAACAATGACCAACTAACTCCCACAAAACTCCCACAGCAAATATACGGCTCAAAGCACCTAACACAAGAAAAAGCAGCAGAGTTAACCGCTGCTGTAGAAAAAGCTCACCAAGGCACAAGATGAGCGCGGTAATATTTTTTAATCATTTTGACGTACTCTTGCCATTGCTCATCCAAGCGTTCCCATGCTTCGATAATATCGTTATCGCAGGGTGGTAAAAACTCCATACGATTTAGCACAAATGCCGCCGCAATAACCTCACTGGTCGAGCCAGTGGTTTGCCCTGTGCTGACTAAGGCATTGGCGACGCTAATAATTTTTTTGATCTCCCAAGGTAATGTATTGTTCATGGCTGCCTCCTAAGTGGCTGATGGATTGAACCTTCCATCAAGCGAGGAGCGCAGGCCCGTCAAGGGCGGCGTTTTTTGCCGCTTGCCTTGCCCTTGACGGGCCGAGCACCTTGCTAAGCTGGAAGGGTCAACCAACAGACGCCCTCACACAAAGAACCAGCAATAGATAGCCCTGAGTTCTATTTGACTAGTAATTAAATAAATCTAATCTTAACCGGATAAAACGGACAGCATCGATCACTCTGTATTAGCAATAACATTTAGTACTAAATAATAAATTTCTTCCATAGATACCCTCTAGCTCTTTAGAAAAATTTTTATGTGATAAAAAATGTTGTTTGGATACTTGTTTTTTCACTAACTCTCAAAGTCAATATTGATATTATTTTTTGCAAGAGAAGGCGCTATTGAACCGTAAAGAAAAATAAAATTTAATCCAATAGCTGCTTACAAGCAGACAGCACGATTGAAGATAAGAAAAGAAGAAAGTTTCACTAATAAGCGAATGTGGCTTGCAATGTACTGGCACAAAAGCCACTCGTGAAAAAAGGTCAATCTCTCACAATGTGTCGAGATATTTTACCTACAGTCAAACCATCAACTGTCATTTAAAATGGCGCCATATACAACATTATTTTTATTTTGGCGCGAAACATTTCATTTTTTGTCATATGAAAAATATTTTGTCAAAAAAAGAGAACAATTCTGACAAAACGTGACGTTATATCTTGCAAAGTGATTAAAATTTTATTTTAATCTGCGCTGCACAGGCCAGTGATGTATCAACAGTAGTTATTTTTTTAACTAACTTTTTTGTTTGCAAAGGAGTGTATATGTCTTTAGGAACAAGAAATCAACATCAACACCTCGTTCGTCTAACTACTCAACTAGAAAACGATGCCATACAAGTTCGCCACCTTAGTGCGAGAGTAGCGATGTCATCTATGGGGAATTTCTCGCTACAGGCATTCTCGGATACCCATCACAATATTCAACCTAAAGACCTTATTGCTACACCCGCCGCCCTGACAATTATGGATGAAAATGGTGAACCCATTTACTACCATAGCTATATTACTCACTTGCAACAAATAGCCCCGGCCGGTACAGGTGAAGCAACAGAATATGCCATTGAGTTAAAACCTTGGTTATATTTTCTCGGGCACGATAGCGATTGTCGTATTTTTCAAAACAAAACGGTGATTGATGTTATCAACGAAATACTCACACCTTACCGGACGTTGGGCGACTATAAAATCATTGCCTCTGACACTTACCCGCAAAAGCGTTATCAAATTCAATACAACGAAACTAATTTGGATTTTTTTAACCGTCTTTGCCACGACGCGGGACTTGCTTATTTTTTTGTCTTTGAGCAGTCTAAACACACTCTTTACATTACCGACAACAAAACGCCGCCTGCACCCCTTGTTCCCCAGGTTCTTGAGTACCAACCCAATACCCAGGCAAAAGACCATCTTCACAGTTGGTCGCGTTCTGGACGCTACGCCACCGGCAATTTTGAACACCGTGCCTACAACTATAAAACTCCCTTTGCTACCTTGGAGGGTAAACGTCATACCAAAGAGTCGGTGGGGGAAATCCCGCGAGTGCTGAACACGAGCAACTACCATTATGTTGAGGACTTTAAGGACCACGATGAAACGGAGGCAAGAGCGATAACTCGTATTGAGCAGCTTGCTGAAAAGGTCTTCACTATTCACGGTAGTGGCGATTGTCGTTACCTTAAAATCGGACACCACTTCACGGCTTTGCCGGTTCCTAGTACTACCTTTTTCCCCGATCGTGATAAGGTCTTTACTCTTGTTGAAATCACCATCAACGCCAGCAACGAGGGTTTTTACCAGGCTAATTTTACTGCGATACCTAGGGGCGATATTGTTTATCCAGAATCTAGAAGAACCTTAGTTTCTGGCTTACAAACCGCCGTAGTTACCGGCCCGGAAGGCGAAGAAATCTACACCGATAAAGAAGGGCGCATCAAAGTACAATTTCACTGGGATCGCGTGGGCAAGCGTGACCAAAATACCACCTGTTGGTTGCGTGTGATGCAAAGCTTTTCTGGTCCTGAATTTGGTGGTCATTACACACCGCGCATTGGTCAGGAAGTGGTGGTCGCCTTTGAAAATGGCAATCCCGACCGTCCCTTTGTGCTCGGCGGCTTGCACCACGTTGAGCATATTCCGCCGTTCCATCACGACCTGGGATTGCGTGCCGGTATGCGCACCCGCTCCAGCAAAGGTGCCAGTACGGCTAATTGCAACGAAGTCAGCTTCTATGATCTTAAAGGTAGCGAAGAAATGTTCTTCCATGCCGAAAAAGACCACAACAGCAAAATATTACACAACCGCGCCGAGCGTATTAACAACCACGACATTACCAGCGTGGGCGGTAATCGCAGTGCCGAGGTCGAAGGCAACCAGCAAGAAAAAGTCGGCGGCTCCATGAACCTCTCCATTGGTGGTGGGCCAGGAGTCTCCGTTCTGGGCATGATCGCTGGTGTTATGGCAGCCGGTAGTGGCGATGCACAAAAAGGTTCGGGTAGCGTAGGTAATGCACTGCTGTCTAAATTTGTCGGCGCCTTGGCCAGCGCCAGCTCCCTCGCCGAAACCTTGAGTTTGCCCGCCAATCAAGCTTTTAACAAAGCGGCCAACCATGTTAAGCGCGGTGGGAAAGACCAATCGGCCACTGCCAGTAGTCTGGGTGATTTATTGTCAAAAATTATGCCTATCGGTGGCATATTCAACACCGTTGTCGAAAAGTTCAAATCAGACACCATAGGCATTGCCCGCACCGAGCAAATCGGAGCCTACAAAAACACCACCGTAGGCCACACCCAAACTATTAACGTGGGCGATACGCAAACGACCAATGTCGGGGATACCCAGGAAATTAATGTTGGCAAATTCAAAACGACGGTTGTGGGGGATGAATATAAAATCACCGTTGGCAAATCCAGCGTCTTACTGAAAAAAGATGGCACCGTGCATATTGCCGGTGAAAACATCACTCTTTGCGCGGGTGCTGATATTACCCTCAGAGCCAAGAAAACCATTGTGTTAAAAGCCAAAAAAATCACGGAGAATTAACAATGCCAGCACAAAACAAAAAAGCTTTCAGAGTGGTTAGCCAAAAACAGCATCCGGTAAATATGCCCTCAATGCGAGTTGATATTGCCACCATTACTGGCATCGACGCCGAAGGTTATCCATTAGTCAATTGTCCAGAAAGACAACACGAATCCTCACTCACTGCGCTAACCCAAGTCAATATTAGCCAGGAGGATGTGGGAAAATCATGCACCATCGCTTACATAGGTGGTGATTTAACGCGACCGGTTGTTATGGGCTTACTACAAACCCCGGTAGCGCCTTCTAGAGAAATACAGCTCCCCCAAAAACAAGATCAGTTTCCAGATGATGTTGATATCGAAGAGGTGCTAGATATCGATAGCCAAGAAGCCGTTGTTATACGCTCAGACCAGTCCATTGTGTTGCAAACGGGCAAATCGCGTATCGAACTCTACCCCAATGGCTATATCAATTTACAGGGAGTTCACATCAATTCACAAGCCTATGGGCCAAATCGAATCAAAGGTGGCTCCGTTAAACTCAATTAACGGTGTTGATGAATGTTAACGTTAAATAATTACACGCCTTATCAAGCGGCCTTTAGCACAGGGCTAATGGAAACGGGGCAATACTGTGTGGTTGTCGTGGTCAAAGCGACTTACGATTTCCCCAGCGTAGAAGGTGATGCTCTTCCGCTGTCGAAACATCAGACAGCTATTTTTGAAAGTGATGAGTTTCTCGGTGAGCCCGGTTATAGTAGCCCTCTTTACGAAAATGACTTTGCAACGCATAAGCCTAAATGCGACTTACTCATTCAAGCTCCAGTTGCCTATTCGCCACAAACTGAGCCTGTCGAGTCTGTAGAAGTTGGCCTTGAGTGTGGCAGCCTCAATAAACGTTTTTTAGTGATTGGCAAACGTTACTGGGAAAAAGTAATGATGGGCATGAGAGTTCGCCCCAGCCAGCCACAGCCATTTACGGAACAAGCCTTGAGCTGGGAAATTGCCTATGGTGGTTGTGACCACAGTGCATACGAAGCAGAGGAACTGAGCGAGAGTTACCTGCCTAATCCCATCGGCACCGGCTTTTGGCATAAGCCGGTGGTAGAGCAAGTTGAAAATACCCCCCTGGCTCAAATAGAAGCGCTGGGCCACCCCATCACTAAACCGTCTCAGCGCCACATGCCGTTGGGTTTTAGTGCGGTGGCCCGCAACTGGCAGCCACGTAGCCAATACGGTGGCAGTTACGATGAAACCTGGATGAGAACAAAAAAACCCTTTTTGCCAGACGATTTCAACCCGCTTTACTACCAATGTGCCCCAGCCGACCAGCAAATAGCTTACCCTCAGGGTGGCGAAGGCATCGTACTTCATAACTTAACCCCCAATGGCCGAGTACATTTAGTACTCCCCACCCTACAGATTCCTGTTGAAGCCGTCATCAAAAATAGTGGTGCAAAAGCTTTAGAACCAGTGGTTGATACCGTTGTTATTTATCCGGGTGAAAAAAAGGTTAGCTTGCTGGCTCGCAGCCAAATTCCGTTTGTACACGATATCAATGAAATTAAAGAAATTAATGTGGGCAATAAAAGTGATGGCGAGCTTGCCATCACCACCATGCCTTGTCGGAGTTGCGGATGATCACGCCATTGAATATTGCAGGCATTGGTGCCTTTAGTAGTTTGGGCGTGGGGGCTGCGTTTAATGCCGCTGCCATGCGGTGCGGCTACAACGGTTTTATCACCTCCGATACCTTTGAAGTAGAAAACGAAGCCCTCATGGTTGCCAAAGCCCCCCTGGACAGCGCCATCCGTGGTGATCAGCGTTTAGCCCACATGCTTTGTTCAGTGGTAGAAGAAGCCATGCAATCGCTGCCTAATAATGAAAGCGTTCCCCTATTTATCTGTTCGTCCGAGCAGGCTTGGATCGAACAGGAAGACCGCCTATCGAAAAAAGTCTTCAATCTCTTAGCCACATGCTCTCGGTTTTCCCAACTGGACGACGTCAACTCCCTAAGTATCTGTCATGGCAGAGTCTCCTTCGCCCATGCCATTCATCATGCTCGCAGAGTCTTGGCTGAAGAGGGATTTAAACATGCACTCATTCTCAGCGCGGAATCCCTGCTGCTACCACAAACCATTAATTACTACGAATCCATGGGGCGGCTACTCAGTCACGACAATCCCGCAGGTTTTGTCCCAGGGGAAGCCGCCATTGCTATACTCGTTACTGAGTTAGAGGACGGAAGCCCCATCAATCAAAATGTAAGCACTCAAATCCTAGGGCTGGGTTTTGGTGAGGAAAACGGCACCATCGAAGGCGACACCCCTCTCACTGGGCAAGGTCTGAGTCAAGCTGTGACCGCTTGTGCAGAAGCTTCTGGTGTATCCGTTAGCGATAGTCATTTTCGCCTGAGCACCGCCTCTGGAGAAGCCTACTTTTTTAAAGAACTCTCCATTGCACTGGGTAGAACCATAGATACCCTAAAGCAAGAGCACCCCTTATGGCACCCCGCCGACCATATTGGTGAGGTAGGTGCCGTGGGAGCCTTAGCTATGGTGCTTATGGCACATTTCGCCTTTATTAAGGATTATGCGCCAGGCCCTATTGCATTGTGCCAATTAAGTAATGACGATCACCAGCGCGCCGCATTTATACTACGTCATACAGGGGAAGTCCCATGAGTAAAACGGATGTCTACGCCAACGGGCTAGAAATTGCCTGTAAATCCAGTGGTGGCAAATCCACAGCCAGCTTTCCCGATCCTTGCTTTAGCCCACCATCTCCCAGTGCCGGGTGGATAGTGATCCCTTATGCCAACACCACCAAAGCCAGCGATACGGCCAATGCCAGTAAAACGGTGTTTATTAAAGGCAAGCCGGTCATGCTCAAAGATCGCTCCTACTTTAGTACCAGTACCGGCAACGAAGGGGCAGCCGGCCCTAAAGGTGTGGCGACTGGTGTAAAAAAGGGTAAAGCCTATTTCACCAGTTGGTCCATGGATGTCAAAATCGAAGGCTACAACGTCTGTCGTCATACCGATTTAATGACTCATAACCACGGTTCCGTACCGGGCAATACCGGGACATGGCATTTTTTAAGTGATGCCAATAAAGAGAGCTGCAAAGATGAGATGAAAAGGGTAGAGGATGCCTGTTACGATGAAGACGAATTGGATGAAAAAGCACAAAGAAGGCATATCAAAGGTCAACTAAGGCGGAATAAGAAAAAGGGAGGGAGTAAGGAAAAGCTATTAAATGAGCAAGTTGGACCTAAAACCTGGAAAGATAAAGAATGTTTAGGTGCCCTTTTCCCGAAAGACTGGCTCAACAAAAAGCCAGAAGAGGTCGAGAAAAAAATTGAAGAACTCAGAGGAAAAATTGACGAGTACAAAAATAACCTGATGGACGACTTAGGAAATATGGCACAAGATAAACTGGAGGATCTGGATGTTGGGGACCTCCTGTCCATAGATTGGACGATTCTCTGTGCTGGGGGTTATGGTGTTGGTAAAGTCGCCTGTAAAGCATTGGATCTCTATTGGGAAATAGAAGAAAAAATTGGCGATGTTATTGATGCCATGTCAAAAGTTCCCGGCTATCTTGATGATTTAAAAGAGGGTAAGTTGCGCGAGTCCGTGACGGCAGACATGGTAGAAGCAGCCAAGGAAAATAAATGCCTGCAAGCGCGTAAATGCATGTTGGTTCCTTATAAACATACATTGCGTGGCAAAAATAATGTGCCTAAG
>JBNKUQ010000119.1:0-7449 GCA_050298695.1 Cellvibrionaceae bacterium | reverse complement strand
CGTTGACGTAAAGACACCTGCAGGCTTGTCGATAAGGTCTCCATTGAGCCAGTGACTACTGGTGCCATCCCAAAAATATTTCATGGCTGCGGCCATGTTTCCAAAACGAGTTGGGCTGCCCAATGCTAAACCTGAACAATGCTTCAAGTCTTCTGGGCTGCAATATACGGCACCTTCAGAAGGAATGTCACCGCTAACTGCTTGGTTCTCTGTAGATACAGACGGGACCGTTCGCAAGCGCGATTCCATACCTGCGGCCTCAACACCCATGGCAACATAGCGAGCCATGGTAGCAGTTGAGCCATGTGTGCTGTAGTACAGAATTAATATATAAGGTGATGAGGCCATAGTTTATGCGCCAGTGGTCGCTTAGAATAATTTCAGAACATTTTCTGGTGGGCGCCCTACAATGGCTTTGTCGCCTTTTACAACAATAGGGCGTTCTAGTAGTTTGGGGGCTTTAATAATGGCATCAATTAGCTGCTCATCGCTGAGATTTTTATTGTCCAGGGCCATTTCCTTGTAAGCATCTTCTCCTTTACGAAGTATATCCCTCGGGCTGAGGTCTAATTTTTTCAGCAAATCTACAATAGTTGCTCTGTCTGGTGGTGTGTCTAGGTATTGGATGATAGTGGGCTTAGCCCCTTTTTCTTCAATGAGGGATAAGGCTTGTCTGGATTTTGAGCAGCGTGGATTGTGGTAAATCGTAATCATGAATAATGCCTCTTTTTTGTCGGCTTAGGGGCGGCAGTTTATAGGAAAAAAGCGATTATTGGTAAAATTACCCGCCTTTTTTGTGGTAGTGCTAGGTTAAACGGTCGTTGAAATAGGGAGATTTAATAAATTTTCTGTAAAAAAACTGACGTCCGAGAGATTGTGTCTATACTTAGATATGAATTCTTGTCGCAATCCTGTTGCGATAATTACAACCTGGATTAAGTATAAGTTCATATTATGACAATATCTTTGTTGATTTGTGATGACTCAAATATGGCCCGAAAGCAAGTAGCTCGGGCCTTGCCAGATAGTTGGGATGTGGAAATTACTTTTGCAAAAAACGGTATCGAGGGCTTAGATGCGATCCGTGCAGGCAAAGGGGAAATGACCTTTCTCGACCTAACAATGCCAGAAATGGACGGTTATGATGTGCTTGAAAATGTTTTCAACGAAGGCTTGAATGCTATGGTGATCGTTATTTCCGGGGATATCCAACCAGAAGCCCGGGAGCGAGTGAAAAAACTGGGCGCCATTGACTTTATTAAGAAACCCATTAGCAAAGAAAAACTGACTGAGATATTAAATGAGTACGGCCTATTATAGGTCCGCTTGAACGCTGCCCTGTTTCCCCATATTAAAATTATGGTATTTGAATTATGAGCCTTGCATTACCGCTCAATGAAGAACAACGAGATTGTCTACAAGAATTAACCAATGTCGCCATTGGTGCAGCGGCTGAATCACTTGCTAAGCTCCTATGTCGTTTCATTACCTTACCTATTCCTCTGATACGTTTTGTTGATACCTCTGAGTTACTCCATTCATTTAGGCAGATAGAGCAAAATATTCCCTCTTCTTTAATTAGTCAGCATTGTCGAGTGGGTGAGCTTCATTGTCATGCATTAGTGGTTGTGAGCGATGATAGTATCGAGGAATTAGCTGGTTGTGTGGATGTGGAGATGTTGCAGCCTTGCTTTGGCGATCATGAGGTGTTACTCGAAAATCTATTCACCACTATCAGCGATACTTGTTTTGAGCGCTTATCCGAAATTTTAGAGCAACCGATCCATAGAGAAGCTTTAGGCGTGCTTGGTTGTCATGTGCAGCCGGCATCTATTGACATGCAAAAATTTATTGATACTGATAAAGCAGTTGCCATTGAAATTTATTATCACACAGAAGACCACCCATTTAACTGTCATTTAATACTGTTGTTTCCAGAGGATAATGTGGCAAGTTTGGCTGTTAGCCTTGATAAACTGCTCGACTGAGCTGCATATTTGGCTGCTTCACATCTTATAAGATAACCCTTTTTGTTATTTTCTATTTTTGATTTTCTCTTGCTTGCGAATTGGTAGGTGATGTCTATTTTGAATGATGCTATTTGCTTGTTGAAGTTCGTGCGGCAGGGCCTATATCTATCCTTAATATAAGGAGTGACTTAGTCTTTAGCGTGAGACTTGTTATGTTAGTTTTGCAAAATGACTTTGTATTAAATGGTATGATTTTAGTTATCAATACATAACCATTTCTATACCAAAATTGATAAGTTTTTTTTATGTGTGTTTGGTGCAAAAAACACTTAAAATACAGCCTGAAACTTTTATTTTCAATAAAGTGATGGTATACAAAAACATGATGCTGTAGTCTGGCAACTATAGCTATTTATCTCGGTTATAGAGAGTTTTGCCAGTGCAATCTATCCGGTAAATACTATTCCTTAGGTTATCAAAGACCCTAGTTTTATGCTGAATGAGAGGTTCAGTACTACTTAATCAAAATATGAGAGGCAAAAAATAGAAACATAGATGGCTACATTAACACCCATTCAAACCAAAATAAAAGAAATTAACCAATTTATAGCCAAGCGCCTACCTGACCAAGATGCCCAGCATCTCTCCACATTTACCAATAGCTTATTCTCCCATGTCGCTGATGAGGATGTCACAAGCTATGAATACGAAGACCTCAAGGGGCTGGTTGCGACCCTATTTCGGCATATGCAGGAACAGCCAAAAAATAAGTCGATACTTTTTAATCCTAATGTTGAAGAGCATGGCTGGCAGAGTCAGCATTCGATATTGATTTTGCACCACCGTGATGTGCGCTATCTTATCGATTCCATTCGCAATATGTTCAACCAAAAGCAAGTCAAAATTCACCGTGTTTTTCATGCCTACTTCACGGTAGAGCGTGAGAAAAAGGGAACCATTAAGCACATCATAGAGCAAGGTCTGAATAAAGATAAAAAATTGAAAGGCGACAATGAATTATTTCTCTATGTCGAAATTGATCACCACTCTCGTGCAGAAGATATCAAGCAGCTCAATGAACTAATCAACAATACTATCGCCGATGTAGAAATTGTTGCTAATGATTATCCAGAGATCATCGGGGAAGTTGATAAGGTGATAGCTTCTCTCGATAGCGTATGTAAAAAAGTAGCTGCTGATAAGGTAAAAGAAACCAAAGTGTTTTTAGAATGGTTGAAGAATGGCCATTTTACCTTTCTAGCTTATGACGAATACACCTTAGATAATGATACCGTTAACCTCAATAAAGATTCTGTACTAGGCTTATTTCGTCGTTGGTCTGAATCAAATGAGTTATTTGAGTTTATGTCCCGCAGTCAATTAGAGGCGGTAGGTAATAATACGGTTATTTTTTCGAAGTCAGGGCAATTATCTACCGTGCATCGGCAAGCCTACCTCGACTATGTTGTTATTAATCAGTTTGATGATAATGGAAAGTTGGTTGGTGGTTACCGCTTTATGGGTTTGTATAAGCATAACGTTTATCTCAATAGTGCTACGGATATTCCGATTATTCGACAGAAAATTCAAACCATGCTCGATAAGTCTCAAATTCCCTCTGATACCTATAACTATGTTGAACTCTCCCACATATTGGGTACCTTCCCTCGCGACGAGCTATTTCAAGCGGATATTAATTACTTATTAGAAGTGGGGCTGAGCGTGCTTTATATTCAAGAGCGTCGCAAGGTGAAGTTGTTTATACGGGAAAATATTGATCAGCGTTTTGTAACAGCTATTTTTTATGCGCCTAAAGACATTCTAAATGCGCGCTTACAAGAGCAGGCATTTACCTTAATTGCCAAACATATCGATGTTGAGAGTTCAACCAGTAGTACTTGGTTTAGTGAATCTTCTTTGGCTCGTTGTCGCTTTGTTTTTAAGTTGCGGTCACCACTTAAATCGCCTTTAGACCAAGCCCAGCTTGAAAGCAATTTGATACAAATGGCAAGAGACTGGAATGAAGATCTTCAAACCGCTTTGAATGATGCCTTAGGCGAAGAAAAAGGTTTGTCGTTATATCGCCAGTACAAAGAAGCGTTTCCTGCCGGTTATACCGAAGAGAACAGTCCAAGAGTTGCTGTGGCAGATATTGAGCGCATGCAAATGCTTTCGGGTGATGAAAGTAAGCAACTTGCTTTTAGCTTCTATCGCAGTATTACACCTGAATACAATGAGCTTAAAATCAAGGTCTACCATAGAGGCACACAGTTATCCCTCTCGGATATGATTCCGGTTTTGGAAAATTTTGGTCTAAAGGTTATCGAAGAGTTTCCTTACGATATTGAGCAAAAAGATGATACTTTCTGGATTTATAACTTCACGGTAGCTTTCCCGACTAATCCTGATATCGATCCCAATAACTTTAGAGAAAACTTATCAGATGCTTTTATTGCGGTTTGGAAGCGCGACTGCGATAACGATGGTTTCAACCATTTGGTATTAAAAGCTGGGTTGAATTGGCGTCAGATTACCATGTTGCGTGCCTATGCCCGTTACATGAAGCAAATTAGTTTTGGATTTAGCCAAAAGTTTATTGCGTCTTCATTGGTGCATCATACGGATATCGCGAAAAAGCTTATTGCTTTCTTTGATTGCCGTTTTAATCCAGAGAAAAAACGTTCTGAGAAAACTGCTGACCGTTTAGTTGATCAATTAAATACCCTATTTGAAGGAGTATCCAGTCTTAGTGAAGATCGCATTTTACGCCAGTATCTTGAGTTGTTGCAGGCGACTTTGCGAACAAACTTTTTCCAGACTACGGCTGATGGTGAAAGTAAAAATTATTTAAGCTTAAAGCTGGATCCGCATAAGCTAACTCATATTCCATTGCCTCGACCTAAGTTTGAGATTTTTGTCTATTCGCCACGCGTTGAAGGTGTTCATCTTCGAGGTGGTAAAGTGGCTCGTGGAGGTTTGCGTTGGTCTGACCGAACAGAAGATTTCCGCACAGAAGTCCTTGGCTTAGTGAAAGCGCAACAAGTTAAGAATGCCGTTATTGTTCCTGTGGGAGCTAAGGGTGGCTTCATTGCAAAACGTTTGCCTTCGCCTAATGATCGAGATGCCTTCTGGGCAGAAGGGATTGCTTGTTATAAATTATTTATCCGTGGTTTGCTTGATCTAACAGACAATATTGTTGATGGAGAGGTTATCCCTCCGAAAGATCTGGTCCGTTACGATGAGGATGATACATATCTCGTTGTTGCTGCGGATAAAGGTACTGCGACTTTCTCTGATATCGCTAATGAAATATCAAATGAGTATGGCCATTGGTTAGGTGATGCCTTTGCCTCAGGTGGTAGTAATGGTTACGACCACAAAAAAATGGGGATCACGGCTAGAGGTGCTTGGGTTAGTGTTCAGCGTCACTTCCGCGAAATGGGTATCGATGTACAGAAACAGCCATTTACTGTGGTTGGTATCGGTGATATGTCGGGCGACGTTTTTGGTAACGGCATGTTGCTATCCGAACAGATCAAGCTGATCGGTGCCTTTAACCATATGCATATTTTTATTGACCCCAACCCTGATCCTGCGAAAAGTTTTGTAGAAAGACAGCGTTTATTCCAATTGCCGCGTTCCTCTTGGGAAGATTACGACAAGAAATTAATTTCAAAGGGTGGTGGTGTTTTCAGTCGCTCATCTAAGTCGATTCCTCTAAGTAAAGAAATTAAAGCTTTAGTGAATACCGACAAAAATGCAGTAACGCCGACTGAATTGATATCGTTATTACTGAGCTCCAGCGTTGATATGTTGTGGAATGGTGGTATCGGAACCTATGTTAAAGCCAGCCATGAGCAGCACAGTGATGTTGGAGATAAAGCAAACGATGGCTTACGTATTAATGCAAACCAATTGCAGTGTAAAGTGATTGGCGAGGGTGGAAACTTAGGGTTAACTCAAAAAGCACGTATTGAGTACGGTTTATTGGGTGGTTCTATGTTTACTGACTTTATCGATAATGCGGGTGGCGTTGACTGTTCTGACCATGAAGTTAACATCAAGATATTGCTAGATAAGCAAGTAAACGATGGAGAGTTAACGGAAAAACAACGCAATCGTCAATTGGAGAAAATGACAGAAAGTGTTAGCCAGTTAGTGTTGGAAAATAACTATCGTCAAACTCAGGCAATCTCACTAGCACATATGGAATCCAGCCGTCGTACCGAAGAGTATCGTCGGGTGATTCATTATTTGGAGTCAACGGGTAAGTTAAACCGCGAACTAGAATTTTTACCAACTGATGATGTGCTGTCTGAGCGTAGAAATCAGCAATTAGGTTTAAGTCAGCCTGAATTAAGTATTTTGATTTCCTATGTGAAGTCAGATATGAAAGAAGTGTTGATGCATACCGATCTGGGAGACGATCAATATATTCTTCGCTATTTAGAGTCGCCTTTCCCACAGGAACTCATCAAAAAGTTTGGTGAAGTTATTGCCAATCATCCGCTTAAGCAAGAAATTATTGCGACGCAAATTGCTAATGATGTGTTTAACCATATGGGTATTTCCTTTGTTGATCGCATGCAGCAATCAACAGGTGCTAGTCATGGTGATATCGCTAAGGTCTATGTTGCAGCGAAAGAAATCTTTACCTTGAAAGATATTTGGTCAACGATAGAATCTTTAGATTATAAAGTGGCGAGTGATTTGCAGTATGACATGATGCTGAGAGTGTCTCGCTTAATGCGTCGAGGTATACGTTGGTTGATTAAAAATCATCGCACCCAATTGGATATCACGACCTTAATTGATTTGTACCGTGATTCTATTCAAGGTTTACAAAATCAATTGCCTTCGTTGTTGCCTGAGCCTTTGCGTGAGCAATGGCAGCAAGCAAAAGATGAGTTGGTTTCCAAAGGGGCACCAGAAGAATTGGCTGGCATTTTAGCGTCTTCTGAATATCTCT
Source organism: Cellvibrionaceae bacterium (assembly GCA_050298695.1). Lineage (GTDB taxonomy): Bacteria > Pseudomonadota > Gammaproteobacteria > Pseudomonadales > Cellvibrionaceae > CANLBN01. Next base: position 510 of record JBNKUQ010000119.1, on the reverse strand, counting down.
ATAACTTCTTAGGTATCATCGCTGCTAGTAATGCTCTTAGGAAAGAATTGCATGTTGTTGCCAGTGGCTTCTTTGCGTTGGCAGAGAAATTGGATTTGGATGATTTTGCGATGCATATCGAAAATAAAATGCCAACCAATACCTACTGGCAAGCGATGGCACGTGAGTCATTGCGTGATGATTTAGAGTGGCAGCAACGTCAGTTAACGCAAAATATGTTGAGTAGCACGAACTGTAGTAGCGATAATATTGATGCCGTTATTCAAGAGTGGCTGTCACAACAAGAGTTGCTGACCGCGCGCTGGAAACAAATGGTGAGTGAAGTGAATAATCATAATGATACCGATACCTCTATTTTGAGTATTGCGATTCGTGAATTATCTGATTTGAGCCAGGCTACTATGCCTCAAGCTTAAATACCCAAGCTTGATAACAAGCGGCTTTAAAAGACTGTATTGAGTGTAACCTTTCTTTCGTCGTCATTCCCGCGAAGGCGGGAATCCAGGCATT
>JBNKUQ010000118.1:0-8039 GCA_050298695.1 Cellvibrionaceae bacterium | reverse complement strand
GCAATTTCAATCGCATTCTTAACGTCAATCGCGGTTTTTTTATCGATTAATAAATCACTGGTGTGCAATACAAGCGTATTGACGCCACCACTGATATTGTTAATGCGAATCGCGCGATCATTGGGGCTAATGCCCCGCAAATGCACACGGTCTTTTTCATCAACAATAATGGGCGTAGTACCACCGATGGTTAATTCGATAGGGCCGGTTGCTTGGGTGACAATGAGCCACTTGCCTTCAAACTGAACGCGTTTGACTTCATTAGGTTGTAAAATAAATTCTCGTTGCATTATCGTTTCCTTAATAAAAATATAGCGGCGACCACCAATGCACCACCGCCCAAGGCTAAGAGTAAAATTTGTTGGGTACCATTTGCGGTATTAGTAAATGAAGCTGCAATCTCTTTAATCTTTTTAAACGCATTAGTTTGCGCGGCACCAGCGACTTGTATGGCATCGCGAGTTGTGTCTTGCGCTTCTTTGACGACCTCTTCACTGAACGCATAGGACTGATTAATGGCTTGATTACCGAAGTTAAAGGCTTCATCCAATGCGTCCGATCCAAACTCGAAAGCGTTTTGCACCGCGCCTGAGTCGGTAATATTAAGAGAAAGATCGACATTGGAATTATCACCAATTTCATTAACGCTTAATTCATCCAGATTTAACGCCAGATCGTTTTCGTTTTGCTGGAGATTACTGTTATCCGTTTCGACTGTTGAATCATTACTACTACTAGAACTGGAACTTCCACCGCCCATGCTATTTACCCTCCGACGAACAAGAATGTTCTAGCACTGTGGGCGCAGGACGCGCAGGAACAGTGCCCGATGATTTAACGTCAACTAACGCCAGTCGTGGTTTTTCTGGTATAGGTTTGAGCTTTTTGTGATACACCGTCTCATAAGGCATAAACCCCAAATCAATCACTAAACGGTTTAAGCCTTTGCGGTGCGTGTGGTAACGAATCGAGCTAAAGCCTTGTTTGATTGCAGCGTCTAAAATGTGCTTGGTTACATACTTAACGTCACAGCCTTCATAACAACAGAGCACCAGTTCAGGGCCATCACCACCGATAGGATGTTCTACTCGCGTGATCATCCACGATTTACCATTATCGGTATCGACTTCCCATAATTGCGCAATCCCTTGATTCACTTGTCGCTTTAAAATTGGCAATGCATCCCGCAAACTACGGCTTAATCCCGCCGTGGCATTGTCGAGCCATTGTTGATGTAAAATGATGTTGATCATGTTCTCTCTATTTCTTCTTAAAAATAAAATACGCTGCCACCGCCGCTATCGAGACAATGGCAATCATGCTGGTGTTAATCCCTTGGCTTGATCCAATTCCCGCATTGCCTCCAATGGAAAACGTGGACGTACTGGTTAAGCCAGAAGATGAGGGACCAGCCGATCCCCCTGATGCGGAATACCCCGCGCCTTGTCCTGACATAGATCACCTCTTAAATAAGTTGAAGCGGTACGCTAAATAGAAAATTAAAAATAAACCAACCGCCACACTAGCTAAACTAATACCTGTGCCGAGCTTATCGCTGGTGGCTGCACCAGTGGCAGCTCCAGCGGTATAACTACCGGCCCCAATCATGCCGACAAGCGCCACACCCGCGCCCACTAATAAAGGAATCACTATCATTACCTCACAAAGAAAAAGTAAGCCGCCGCAGCGAGTGCAACCACTAATACGGTGACGGAAACACCCAGGCGCGAAGCAATACTGTTTAGGTTCAGTGGTTGTCCGCTGGGCAGTTGTGATTGATAAACAGGTTGTGTCACCGTGCCGGGGTTAGCGAACTCCGTTGGGCCTTCGCTCTGCTCACTGGTACTCTCACCGTATTTATCATTGATATAGGCTTCACCATAAGCACTCGCAAATTCAGTCACTGCACCGCCTAACGTACCCCAAAAGCTGCTACCGCCCACATTCGCATTATTTTGTTGCATCGAGCCTCCTACACGCCAACCGGCGCGGGTAAAATTTCTAAGGTTTCAAAGATGGCTTCAAAATCACCCACCGCATTTTTATCGACAATCATTTCAAAGGTAGAGCCTTGGGTGCGCAGCGCATCGGCAATACCGAAGTTAGTTTTGACCGCATCAAAGTGATAAATCCCGTCCAACGGGGCTTTGCCGAATCGACGTAGCAGATAATTATTATCGCTGGCCGTCTTATCAAATAAGGTAATGCCATTGCGTTTAATTTCTAAATTGCGAATAGAGTTATCCAACATGTGAACGCGACGAATACGCACAGGGTTGCTGGTTTTATTTTGGTTAACAAAGTTTTTAAAACGGTTTTCACCCGCAACGCCGCCGTTCATTACATCGCGATACAAACGCGGCACCGTTAAACGGCGAGTTTGTGACACGCCCAAAATCCCCTCAGCACGAATAAAGGCCACGCTGTTATTACTCACTTGTTCAGCGGTGGGCGCATCGGTTTCGACTTCGAGTACGATGTTTTCACCCGGTAAGGTCACTAGTGAGGTTAGGTTCTGCCCTTCTTGCAAAGTCATGGAAAAATCGGCGAAGGGAATAATCCATTTGCCATCCTCAATGTACTCATTTTTATAACGCTGAATGGTTCGCAATACCGAACCTGACACATCAATCAACGAATCACCATTCATGGATAAAGTCACACGGCGAATTTGATCATTATTCAAATTCACACCGTGGATAGTAATTTCTTTGTAGGTAATACCTGCCGGTAATTGCAAATTAAAGCGACCGTTGTAACCATTGGCAGACGAGCCATTAAAACTATCGAAATCTATTTCAGTATGACGCATAAATTTTTTCTCCTTAACCAATATAATTACGAACGGATGGCACACGGTTTGACGCATACACAACCACGACACTCACAACCGTTGCCAATACAACGACTGACAACATTTTTTTTGAACCCATAGACATAAAGTTTTCCTCGTTAAATTTCTTCGATTCTTTTAGCTTATCAAGTGCAACCGGTTTTGAGTCAACACATATAATGTGAACTCAACCGGTTGTTTTTGAAAAAAAGTGAAATAAAACGGTTACAACCGGTTAAATAACGTTGTGCTCGTGGTACGAACAACTAATAATCGTTTAGTGGGTTTGTTTTGTTCAAAAACAGGCGTATTTTCATGGAAGGTGACTTTGCCTTGAGAGAGACAGCCCTTAGACGGCGACCACACTAAAAATCGCAACGGCTCTCGCGGAATAGCCGTAATTGTTACGCCTAATTTTTTCGCCATGTACTTGGCATCATCATCGGTATTGTGTTGACACACATACAAATAAGAGGCGGCATTCATCACTGATTTATCGACCTCTTGGCCGCGTTGCACCGTGGCAAATAAGGTAGCCCCTAAACCGAGAGATTGATTAACCAAAACACCCCAATAACCGGACGCCTTGCCGGTATTGGTCACAGCCGCCAGTTCTTCAACAACGATAATGGCTTCTTTTTGTCGGTTCCATGTGTGGGCCAAGCGGCAAAAATTATCAAATTCCTTTTTATCAAATCCGGTGGGAACATAAGCAAAGCGACCATTACCGGTAGTTTGTTTTAATATCGTTAATAAATCCGGTAAGGACTTAATCACCGTTAGCCCCAGTGAGGGGCCGTATTCATTTTTTGCATCCCATATCAACACACGTTTAGCGTTGTTAGCGCATTTGATCATGGCTTTAATCGGTGTGCTTTTGCCGCTACGCGTAATGCCAATAAATAGGCCCATTTTGCCATCTGCACGTCTACCCATTGTTTAAACCTCCTTCGGTAGCGTCTTGTGTTTCGCCGAATTTGAAACAACCGGTAGCGGAAGGGGCTGGCTTTTTTGCACGATTGGCTTGTTCCTTTTCTTTTTGCTCTTCCTCCTGCTGTTTCGCTTTGGCTTTATTCACCACATTGATTAACATCACAGTCGCTGTGACTGCGCCTAGCTCTTCTTTGTAGCGATCCAATAAACCAAAAATACCGCCAGGAAAATATTTGATAATTAAGACCGCATAAGCACGCGAGGCTTCTTCCGTGTGTTGATTATCAATAGTGATATTCATCATCGCGCCAAAGGTTAAACGTAAAGTGCTATTAATCATTTGTTGTGCAATGGTGATCTGTGCTTCTCGCTCTGCTTCTATTGCCGCTTGGCTTTCTTGTGCTGAAATCATCGGTTGTTCTGGTGCTACACCGATGGCTTCAGCCGCTGCGTCAAATTCAGCGTTAATCGTGTCTGTTGATGTATCGACTTCGTTTGTCATGTGTTTGTCTCCTAATCAGTTAAAAATATTGCGCAAGTACATCAATTAAATTGCGTGGTGGTGCCGGTTGATCCGGTTCGGTTTTCGGTTTTGCTTCTGGTTGCATCTCCGGTTGAGAGGTGGTTGTTTCTATCGGTTGTGTGACCGGTTGTTGCTCTGCTTCAATCACTTCTAACTCATCGCTGACATCCGGTAGCAGTTTGTTAACAATCCGGTTTTTAGCGACTTTATTTTGATAGTGGGTAAAGGTCTTGCAATCGGTGCAGTGGATTAAATATTTAAGGCCATCCGACTCAACCGCTTGAATGCTGCCGCACTCAGGGCAAGGAGAATAGCCAATCGTTGTTTTTGCCATTTAGGTGTTTCCTGTATTAATAATGGGTTGTTTATCAATCTAATGGGACATTTTGTAATTCCCATTAAATCGAATTTCTTGGAAATAAATTGATATAGTTTTTTCTCATTTAAAAAACTGGAGAAAATATGAAAAACCTTTTTCTGATAAGCATTTCGATATTGTTTGTCATCACCATTAAAATCGAAGTAATTCATTGCTCACCTTTTATGTAAATGATTTAGCGTATTCATCCCAAACGGAACCGGATTCGTCCGGCTCATCAAACTGTGCATAGTCATCGTAGTGTGCTTTGGCTTGATGCCATTCGGTATTCGTCCAGCCGATCCAGTCCGGTATAAACCGGAGACGCCGCCAGAATTTGCGCCGGTTAATGGTTTGGTAGAGTTTGTGAAAATACAGAGAATCTTTTGCTTGTGGTGCTACGCCGGTATTCCATGCCATGCCTTCTTCTTTTTCCGGTAGCCACTCATTACCCGCATCGGTTTCATTAACACACCAATTTAAAAAGCGGTAGGCATAGCCGCGACCTTTCACAACCACTTGGTATTTATTACAGCGAATCGGTAAGACATTTAATTTTTCACGCACCGCTGCCAGTTTTTTACCTAGGCGTTGACGTAAGCCTTTTTTCTCTTTGGGTATTTTTGATAGAGCGTTATTGAGCTTCTTACGCTCTCGGTATTGTTCACCAAATTTTGTCGTTAAGTGGTCGTATACATCGACAATCAATTGGCTAACAATGTGCATTTGTGCCTTTGCATAAATAGCCCAGCCGGGCGCACGAGCAATCGCACTAATGCCGTAGCGATTGCCTTTCACTTCGCCTTGGGTGTCGTTGTCTTGTGCTTTGGAAAGATAACCCGCCGCTTTTGCCATATAAGCACCGGCACAAGTCGAATCTTTGATTTTTTCTAAATGAAAATAACCATTGCCCCAAATACTCTCGATACGTTCGGCCCATTCTGCAAAGTGTTTGTATTCGACACGCCAGCCCAAGAGCATGTGAATATGGGGGTTATCTTCGCCCTGTTCGTTTTTAGGGACTTCAACCACCCAACAATAGGGCAAGCCTTCGGCATGTCCTGTAACGCGCTCACCGGCTTTGGTTGTCCATCCTCGTTGATACATTTTTTGTAAGGCATCCATGGTGCGGGAAACTTCTTTTTGTATCGTGGTTTCACCATTGGCAATTTTTTCTCGCACGTCATCCTTGAAAGTACCGGTCACAAAAGTTTTATAACCGCCTTTACACACCGACATAAACGCACAGCTTTCGGCAATCTTTGAAGCGCCACGATGCGATAACATCTCGCTAATACGTTGGCCGCTTTGTTCAGGTGGTTGCAGGTTTTGCCCGTCCACTTCTGTGCGCAAACGCCATTCGTCGGCCCATTCTTTAAACTCGACAATGGCACGACATCCAGGTGCATTGTGAGGGGTGTGTAATTTTCTTGGCTCGTATTCACTAATATTTAAAACGGGTATTTCGCCGGTCTTTAACATCCAGTCATGGTTATGTTGAAGGCGCGCCGAATCACTGAAAAAATCGGATTTTTTCTTCATTAATTCCAACGTTTCTTCGACTGTCGGACTTTTGGACGCCTTGACTAGCCTATGCCTTTCGCTATCGCTCAAGGCCGAGTCAACCGAATTTTGACGCAAAAAAAGCGAGTGCTGAGACTCGCTAAATGTTGATCTTTGATAAACATGATTATTGTATTGATTCAATCAATGCACCTCTTTGATTAATCCATATACATCGATGACAAAACCGTCATTGCCCACCGCTAGAGTACAACCATTTCCCCGCTTGAGTTGTGCATCAATAAAGCGACTGGCATCGGGATAATGCCGAAATGTTTTTGTTCTAATAAAACGGATCAAACCCACACCTCCATAAAGACATTGACGATAACGCCTTTGTGACCATCGGTTAATTGGCACCAGTAGCCATAGCTGTTCATTTCATCAATAAAGCTTTTTGCATTACGCTCTAGTTTAAAAAATCGGGTATCCACACATTCGATCATGCTATTTTCTCCAGTTGAGTTTGTTGCTTTAAGGCGCTACGGCGAGCAGAGAGCCAGGTTTGATAAAAACCTTCGGTAAAATCAGCGTCTACCGTTAAGGTAATCACTGCGCTTAATAATTTGTCGCAACCGTTTGCGAGCAATGCGCGTTGTGGTGGGTTAAAAATATGAATAGGGGTTAAAGGCGTGACCTCGCAAAAAATTGTTTTATCTTCACGGTAAGCAACGGATAGCAATAACGCTCTAGCCCATTGAGGCAAGAGGTTCCATGCAAACGCAAAGGAATCTAACTGACCGTCTAAGTGTTGGTCGTTAACGGTGGCGTATAGACCATCCATCAATTGTTTAAAGTGGGCTTCATCACGAATAGCGAGCTGCATATTGGCAATGAGCTTTTTAATCATTAAAGGGGATAGCATCATGCACATTCCTCCACTTCGCATAGGTCGTGAATACGCTGGACAATATTGACCATGCGATACTTCCCTAACTTAAAGGAGGGGAGGTAACCTCTAGCGATCCACTTTTCTACAGTTCCTGTAGTGACTCCCACTGCGTGAGCATATTGCTCCATGGTCATTTCAGGAATGGTGATCAGTGGCTGTGTGCTGGGTAATGTCATATAAATTTGCTCCATAAATAACGGGCGATAGATACCCGTGAACCGATAACCGTAAAAGTCGTCAGTTCTGTTCAACAGAATAAAAAGTTCGTTTTTTGAGTTCGTTCTGTGCAAATTTAGCGCTGGGATACAGCGGGAAATCATCAGGACAATGACTTCATGCAGGGGGTGTAAGTGTTAGATCATTTTGGGTGCTGTACCTCCGTTCTTTCTACCGGCTTACAAGTGTAATTATACTGTATATCCAACCAGCTTTGTTGGGTGAATGCGATTCAACGCCTTAAAATAAATTCAGTTAAAACAATCATTTACGCCTTTATCCGCCTTTGTCCGACTATATCCCTCATTACACCACTTAGACCAATTTTGCATAAGAGTTTTGATGGAATATGCGACAAGATGATAGTGTTTACTGACCTTGGCTTACAGGCTAGAAAGCACCGTAACTATGCTTATAACCGGTTGAAAACTTGACTTTAATCGGTGTGGGCGTATTCTTGGATTACGGGGCTTAGAAACCCTAAAAGGCGGGTAACCGCGACTCGGTAGCACGCGGTTTTTTTGTGCCTGTATTTTGCTGCCTCTCGTAATGAACGGGAGGCCCAGACCATACAACACCTTCGGGAAAAGTCTGGGGCAGTGCCTTTTGCTGTTTCTAACCTCCTGTTCACCCTTAATCATGAGGGTGAATTAACGCAACTTAGAAATTGCAAAGAGGAAACCACAATGAATACATACTCCAACTTCTGTATTAACCCCTT
>JBNKUQ010000117.1:0-8319 GCA_050298695.1 Cellvibrionaceae bacterium | reverse complement strand
CCTTTTTGATTTGGTGGAGGCGGGGGGACTTGAACCCCCGTCCGTCAGCACTCCGTCCGCGGCTCTACATGTTTAGATTCCGTTAATTAAAGTTAACCGCATACAGCCCAACGGGCAGGACGTATTTGGCGAGTTTAGTATTATTTAACCATTAAACCCCAAACATATTTAACAGCGATCCTATTCTGATATGACAGTCGTTCGCGCGGTATAGGCACCTTGCTAGGACCGCTAGTGACCGTAGTCTCTAGGAGGTGCTTAGTAGCAGCTTATTAGGCAGCTAGTGCAGCACCGTAGTTGTCATCATTTGCAACTATTAATTTGCAGCTTTGGATTTACGTGATTGGCTACCATCACGACATGCACCTTGGATTTTGTCACCGGCGTCGAATCCAGATCGCCCCCAATGCGGCCGACTAGTTTAACCCAGATTATGTATCAGGTCACGGAAGTCTGCGCTAGTTACACCAATATCTTACGCATCTTTTCCACGTTTAATACATAATCTGGGTTGAATGGCCGCGTTTGTTAGAGAACAGCAATTTTCGGCGAATGAAAGGACTGGGGTGGCTCGATACTGATAGGGGGATTTGCTGCTATTTCAAGGTTTGGTTCAGGGTGTTTTAGTGGGTGGGGGGCACTGGATTCTCTTATGGTTACGCCGTCACCAAGGTTGATGCGGAGAGTACGACAGTCATTGGGGCTTTAGCCCCAGTGTTAGCGAGCCTTGCAGCTTATCCCGTTTTCGGTGAAACCTTATCATTATTGGGCTTCTCCGCTAGCTGCTGGGTATAATATGCGTGATGACATCGCTTTTTTCACCTTTCATGATCTTTAAGAGTTCTTCACGTGCGGTGTCTCGGTCGACGTTGTATTGGCTTTCGACCATGGTCATTAATTTATCAAAGTGATTACGGCGGTTAATACCATTCTCAGAAATATCCCGGCGGTTATTAAAAATATCCAGTAGGGTTGAGCCGCATGGGCAATTACGGTAGAGGTCCACATCCATGACGGCATTTTGGGTTTCATTTTTTTGCAGCTTACCTTGCTGTTTTTTCAGCAGCTTGGTTTCCGCTATAAATGCGTCAGCGTCGTGATAAATACGGCCACAATTGCGGCACTTTTTTGGGAAGGCCGTTTTCGCTAAGTCTTGTAGGCCATGGTAAATCGGGTCGGTCATAGCATTTCTTTGGTGGGTGGATAATCAAGGTCTGTTTAAGTATAGACGCTATCGCTGGCTATGAGACATGATGCGCTGTTTTTGTAGATTCCAGTCGCGTTCTTTTTCGGTATCGCGTTTGTCGTGTTGTTTTTTACCCGATGCAATGGCGATTTGTAATTTGACGAGGTGGGCTTTCCAATAGAGCGATAAAGCGACAATAGTCTTACCCTTTTGCTCTTTGGCCACTGCCAGCTTATTAAGCTCTTTACGGTTGAGCAACAGTTTGCGTGAGCGCATAGGCTCTACCACAAAGTGAGTGGATACCGTATTTAAAGGCTGAATTTGTGCGCCAACCAGATAGGCTTCGCCATTTTGAATAATTACGTAGGTATCGGTAATCTGGCTTTTTCCTGCCCGCAAGCTTTTAACTTCCCAGCCCATAAGTGCGATACCCGCTTCAAATTTTTCTTCGATGTGGTAATCGAATCGGGCGCGCTTATTTAGAGCAATATTGTTATCGGGTACTTTCGGTTTTTTGGCCATAGGTCTTTCTTCTTACACGGCCGCGGATTATATCGACAATCATTGATAAATGTTAGACCTCTATTTCATCGTGTGAATTTATCATTACAATGCCGTGTTCCTCACTAGAGCTGAGGTAGCATAAAATGTCACAATTAAATCGGTTATTTTTGTGCCTGCCCGCGTTGCTCATTTTGCCTATGGCCCACTATGTACTGCAATGAGGCCTTGATTGCCACAAAAATTGCTCAATCTTAGATTTTTTAACGATGAATATTATGTTACCGTTAGGCGGTTTATTAATTGCGGTTTTTGTTGGTTGGTTTTATCTCCATCGACTGTCAGTAATGAAATGGGCGATTTTAAGCAGGGGTATACAGGTTTTTGGTATTTCCTATTGTGTTATGTGTCGCCGCTACTTTTAGTGTTAGTCTTTATCACAACGCTTGCCACCAGTGTGACAGGTATAGACTTGAGGCTATTTTAAAACTCTTATTTTAACGTTGGTTTTTTTATGACGACAGTTTCACGTGCTGTTTCTGTGCCGTATTCAGCACAACAAATGTTTGAATTGATTAATGATATTGAATCCTACCCCGAGTTTATGACCGGTTGTGTCGGCGCCCGAATACTTAGCCAAGAAGAAGGTTGTGTTGAGGCCAAGCTGACTCTAGGTATGTCGGGTTTTCAACAAAGTTTTGTTACCCGCAACACATTGTCTCCCCCTGAAAAAATGACCATGAAATTGGTCGATGGTCCTTTTAGTCGCTTCGAAGGCGTATGGACATTCGAGTCTTCCGATGAGAGCGGGAAAGGCTGTAAAGTCGCCCTTAATTTACATTTTTCTTTTAGTAACCCTTTGCTGGGAATGACTGTTGGGCGAGTAATAGAAGATATTGCTAGCCGACAAGTCGATTCTTTATGTCAGCGAGCTGAAAAAGTCTATGCACAAAGCGTTAGCGAGTGAGGTAGGCATGTCTGATGTGGAAAACGGTAGTGAAATGATCGAAGTGGAAGTGGCTTATGCATTGCCACACAAGCAAAAAATATATGCACTGCGTGTCGAAAAAGGCACGTCAGCGTTGATGGCGGCGAAGTGCACCTCGGTTTGCCAGGATTTTGAAGGTCTTGATTTAGATAGTGCTAAATTGGGAATATTTGGACAATCGATTAAATCGCCGGCTGAACATGAGCTTAAAGCGGGCGATCGAGTCGAGATTTATCGCCCCTTGATTGCTGATCCTAAGGAAGTGCGCCGGCGTCGAGCGGCGAAAGCGGCAGCAAAGAGTGCTGATATATAAAGCAGCTAGGGGGAATTCTCTTTTAGCTGGTCCTTGATCGCGGCGACACGACCATTATCAAAAATAATGCTTAGGTGATAGTCAACTTTTTCTTTGTTGTTCTTACGCAGGCTGTAGTAGTAGTCCCAGCGATCTTGGCTAAAGGTATCGGTAATTAGTGGTGTACCTAGTAAATAGCGTACTTGCCTGGGTTCCATGCCGATTTTAAGTTGTTCTACTTTCTCCTGGTCAATCAAATTGCCCTGTGGAATATCTAAGCGGTATACCCCCGGAAACTTGAGTGACGAGCAATTGCTGATCGCCAGAGTCAGTATCCATAGGCCTAAGACTTTGAAAATGAGACTTTTTCGCATTTGGGGCTTCCACATCATTCGTTGAGGCGAGATAATAGCTGCCTTATACATCAATGAAAAGTCTAAATAGAGCTAATTATTAAGGCTTGCGTTGTGGATCAATAAAAAATACGGTGTCCCATGTCTACAGAAAAAAAATCCAGTGAAAACGAAGAGATCCGCAAGGCTGGCCTTAAAGTCACTCTTCCCCGAGTCAAAATCTTACAAATTCTGGAAAACTCCGAGCAGAGACACTTGAGTGCAGAAGATGTCTACAAGATCTTACTGGAGGCCGGTGATGATGTGGGTTTGGCAACCGTGTATCGAGTGTTAACCCAGTTTGAATCAGCAGGTTTGGTTGAGCGACATAACTTTGATGGGGGGCATTCGGTTTTTGAACTGGATCGTGGTGAACACCACGATCACATGGTTTGCGTGAAAACTGGCAAAGTCATTGAGTTTCACAACGAAGAGATTGAGTCCCTACAACAGCAAATTGCCAATAAGGCAGGCTATGAGCTAACCGGTCATAGCCTGGTGCTTTACGTAAAGCCTAAAAAATAATTTGAGACCTTTGCACGAAAGCTATTTTGTTCCTATGCGGGTTTACCCTTCAAGGGTATAGCGCAGGAAGCGTGGAGTGCTTGAAAGCAAAATCATCTCTCGTACAAAGATCTCATTGGCTTAATTAACTATGTCCCTAATATCCGTAAAGGCAAAAACATCCCGCCATCCCCGCGATCAGCAACCGCTCCTGCGTTACTTTAAGTACCCTACAGGATATAGGATGCTTTGAGTAATGCAGGAGTAATGACCAATTGCAAATGGCGAGTTGGTTTTTAATATTGTAATTGTGGTATCAAAAAATAAATCTCACTATTTGCATACTTTGATTCAACCCAAATTATCTTTCTGTTGCTGCACCATTTCTTCAACGCGTTGGCTGGCTGTATTTAACATGTCAGGTATCAGTTGTGCCTCTGGTAGTGTGTGCCAAAACTTTATGGGCATTTCTGATTTCATCATGTTCACTTTGATACGTGCTGGGTTAAAAATATTCCAATAAAACGTCTTCCAGAGTGTTTCCATTTCATCATTCTTTGGTGCCTCATGGCGAGGTAGGCCTACTCCAAAGCACAAGTCAATGCCGTCCCAGTAAGCACTTCTATCTGGCGTTAAAATGGCCCAGTTCATATTGGTAAAACGCCGCACAAAAAATGGCGCAGTTCTTTCTAAAGTAAAGTGGGAAGGCTGATGCCACGCGATATAACATTCTTGTGAATCAAGTTCATCGCTAGTATGAGAGACTTTGCGGAAACGAACAAAGGCTTTCATTTTATGGCAGTCTCGGCGGACTTCCTTTTCCATTTTTCTCAATAAATGTATATCGTCATCACTGGCTATTTTTAGTATGTAAGGTTCTCCATGGGTTAAGCGCCATAGCGTGCGATAAAGAATTGCCCAGCGTTTATCAGAGCGATAGCAGGAAACAGCCTTAGCAAGGTCAATAAATTCTTGAGAAACTTTAGGTGCCTGTTTTTGATTTTTTTCCGTATTTTTTTTGAAAAAATGACTATTAAATAACTCGCTCTGACTGTCTGTTTGCCACGAAACCAGTTCAGGGGGAATTGCATTCAGTAGAAGCTGTCTAGCGATGGTACGCCATTCTTTAAAGTAATGAATAGTTTGAATAGATATCATAATAATAATTCTAATTGTTCTGATTGTGGTTTAACCCAATGTAGGATGTTCTCTTGGTCCGCAAGAGCAAGCGGTCGATAGTCATGGGCTACAATAAAGGGTTTGATTTTAGTAAGGGGGCAACGAATCCTTTTTAAATCGTCCAAACGAATTTTTTTATATTGTCTAATTTGTAATATTTTTTGGGCATTACGTGTACCTATTCCAGGAATTCTTAAGAGTGCTTCACGGCTAGCTTTATTGATATTAACAGGAAAAAAATCGCGATTGTTAAGAGCCCAAGCTGTTTTGGGGTCAATATCCAAGGGAAGTTCTGGCCGAGAGTCTGGTGTTATCTCGTTAACGTTAAAACCATAGAAACGTAGGAGCCAATCTGCTTGGTATAACCGATGTTCTCGAACGAGGGGCGGTGTTTTGCTAGGTAAACCACGGTGTGAGTCCGGAATGGGGCTAAATGCTGAATAGTAAACACGACGCAATTGGTATTTTCCGTAAAGCTTTGATGCAGTTTGCAAGATAGTGCGATCAGGCGATGGTGTTGCACCTATGATCATTTGTGTGCTTTGGCCTGCCGGTGTATACACAGCAGGTTTTTTGATACGTTTATTTTTATATGCTTTACGCTCGGATTTATTTTCAGCAATTTTTCCATGAACAGAAGCCATATTGCTTTCTAACAGTGTGTGCTTTTTTTCGGGCGCTAGATTTTGCAAGTCGTCTTCGGTGGGTAATTCGATATTCACGCTTAAGCGATCAGCATATAAACCCGCTTGTTGTAATAAATCATTATTGGTTCCAGGAATGGTTTTTAAATGAATATAACCTTTGTAACCATGGGTGACACGCAGTTCTTTGGCGACGTTAACTAGCTGTTCCATTGTGTAGTCAGAATCTTGAATAATGCCGGAACTTAAAAATAAGCCTTCAATGTAGTTGCGCTTATAAAATTCTAAGGTGAGATAAATCACTTCTTCTGGTTTAAAACGCGCACGTTGAACATTACTAGTCACCCGGTTGATGCAGTATTTACAATCAAAAATACAATAGTTGGTTAGCAAAATTTTTAATAGTGATATACAGCGACCATCGGGTGTATAGCTGTGACAAATCCCCATGCCTTCTGTACTACCAATGCCTTTACCCTTGCGTTGGATTTTAGAGCCCGAACTAGCACAGGAGGCATCGTATTTGGCTGCATCAGAAAGAATGGCCAATTTTTGATTGAGATTAATAGGCATAATACAGTGTCAATTTTTAAGTTTGTTTGTGTCTTTCTAAGAAAAAATTCAATTAGCCTGGAGTATTTAAAACGAATGCTATCGTCATCCTCGCGATCTGCAACGCAGGAGCAGTTGCAGATCGCGGGAATGACGAGAGAGTGCTCATCAAAGATGTAAAGTGGTGTTTAACTATTTTTCTTAACTTGCTGCTTTGTCTATCATCAGTTTTGCATGGGCAACCGATTCTTCGGATAAATCGCTACCACTAATCATGCGCGCAATTTCTTCTATTTTGGTTTTTGCTGACAATTCAATAATTTGTGTTTCAGCATGTTCCTGGCTACAGGCTTTACTGACTTGCCAGTGATAGTTTGCTTTGCTAGCGACTTGTGCCAGATGCGTAACACACAGTACTTGGCTACGTTTTCCCAGTTGCGCTAATAACTTGCCAACAACATCGGCTGTGCCACCGCCGATGCCAACATCGACTTCATCGAAAACCAGCGTCGCTACATTTGAAGTTTGTGCGGTTGCGACTTGAATCGCTAAACTAATTCGCGATAATTCACCACCCGACACGACTTTATTTAAACTTTTATGTGCTTGCCCGGGATTGGTACTGATCACAAACTCAATATCATCGATACCATTGGCTGAGGGTTTATCGTTGATAGGAGTGAGTGCTACTGAAAAGTTGGCGGCTCCCATCGCTAATTGTTGTAGTTGACTATTGATGCTGTCCGTTAGCTTTTTTGCAGCCTTGTAACGCTGTTTTGATAAAGTACGAGCGAGGGTTAAAAACTTTTCTTCCGCTGTTTGTGTTTGCTTTTCTAATAATACTAGCGCTTCGTCACCGCCCGATAGTTGTGAGAGTTCTTCACTGAGCAATTGATGTTTCTCAATAATTGTTTCAGGTTCGATATGGTGCTTGCGGGCAATATCGTAAATAGTTGATAAACGTTCTTCTACGTGTTGTAAACGCTCTGGATCAATATCGGTACTGTCGATTTGATGGCGTAGGCTGCTTTGTGCTTCATCGATATAGATCATGGCGTTGTTCATTAACTCTTGAATTGACAGCAATTCAGGAGTGTGAGGGCGTACACTTTGAATAAGTGATATCGCTTGGTGGAGTAATTGGCGAATATTGATTTCATTATCTCCATCGCAGAGGTCAACAACTTGTTGGCTTTTACTGATAACACTTTCTGCATTGGCAAGAAGCTGTTGCTCTGCTTCTAATTTTTCTATTTCCCCTTCGGCTAGGTCTAGTTTATCCAGTTCATCGACCTGATAGCTCAGTAGTTGATAACGGGCATTCATTTCATCGGCATTATCTCGCAGGGTAAGATAGCGTTGTCGTAGACTCTGCCAAGCTTGATATGAGATTTTGACCTCTGAAAATAGAGGAAGGTGCTGAGCATATTGATCGAGCAATTTTTGATGATTGCTTTTATTGAGCAGTGATTGATGAGCGTGTTGGCTGTGAATGTCGATAAGTAATTCACCTAAGGCTTTAATTTGCTGTAGGGGAACGGGCTGGGAATTAATAAATGATCGAGATCGTCCATCCTTTGATACCACTCTACGCAGCAAACACTCATCGGCGTGGCAGAGATCGTGTTCAATCAGCCATTGGCGAGCTTCAGGTAGGTCATCGAGTAAAAAGGTTGCGGTGATATCCGCTCGCTCACAACCCTGACGTACGCGATCTGCATCTGCACGCTCTCCCAGAGTTAAACCTAAAGCGCCTAGCAACACTGATTTCCCGGTACCGGTTTCACCGGTAATGGCCGTCATTCCCTCCTTTAAGTGAAAGTCCAGATGATCGATCAGCATAAAGTTGTTAATGGTGAGATGAGTTAGCATAAAAGGCCTCAAATACTGTTGTTTTGAACATGTGTTTTTATACAGTATTTTTTGCTGGATGCCAAGTGCTGATGAATAAAATGATAGTGAGCTATAAAAGTTATCTCAAATCACCCCAAACGTGCTTGAAACCTGATCTTTTAGCCCTATATAGAGGCAAGTCTAAAGTTTGTGAGCTCTGTTTTTTGTACAAGGCTCGCTTTTGAGTA
>JBNKUQ010000116.1:0-8482 GCA_050298695.1 Cellvibrionaceae bacterium | reverse complement strand
TGAGTATATTTTAGCTAAACATACGGCCAATGCTGGAAGGAGTTGTTCTTCTTTAAACGACAAGCGTGTTTCCCCTCATACACTACGCCACACTTGTGCAATGCATACATTAAAAGCAACTCATGACATCAGAAAAGTAGCGCTTTGGTTAGGGCATGAAAGCATTCATAGCACAGAAATTTATTTGCGTGCAGACCCTAGTGAGAAGCTAAATATGTTGATGGATGTTGTCCCTCAACGTTTAAAACCTGGGACATTTACTGCGCCAGACAAACTAATGGATTTATTAAATAAGAAGTAGTTGTACAACACCTAAAATGTCAGGCAGGTGTGAGCTATTACTATATCTGCCTGGTATTTAAAAGAAAAAATTATTGTATTTTTTTGGTATCTATTTTCATTAATTTATCGTAAGAGCGCATACCACCTATCCCTAATAAGCCTGTTAGCATTGCAAACAATACACTGCTGTCAAATACGGGAGGCGTTGTGAATGTGCAAACACCTGAAATTTGAAATGGATCAATGTAACAAGGAAGCCAACCCTGCGCTTGCCCTAGCGCCCACACCCAAATTAACAATGGATAAATGATAAATTGATACGCTAACGCTATTCCTCCGACCCAGCCAATAAATGGGCGCCAGCCGGCGACAAAGATACTACCGTGTCTAGCCTCCTCAGCATTGATAGCTAGTTGTCCTTCAATTAAACTGGCTTCGATACGTTTTTCTTGTATCTCAATCTTAAGGCGTTCCTCGTCAGACGTAAATAGGTCATCAGCAATATTGCTTACACCGTTAATAATATCCCCAACGCTTAATAAATTCATGATAACGCCTTTAGAGTTCTATTTAGCCAGCCCAATAAAAACTTAATTTGTCGTCGATCACGGTTAACAATCTCCGTATACCTTGCCACTTTTGCAAGAGAGTACTTCGAGACAAATAACTCTTCATCAGATTGATTGAGTTTTTTGAGTGTTCTTTCTCCCACTATGCCATCTGGTTTAACGCCAAGGATTACTTGAACTAATTTAATAGAAGTACGAACACCAGCATTGACAGAAAAATCGAACATACTCTCGGCAATTTTTTGATTATTAATTTGGTCGCCACTGATTCTATTCCAGAATTTATCCTTATAAAAATTAAAGACTAATCGATTTAACCTTGAGCTGTTTAGCTCGTTATTATCAATCAAAGCCCATCCAGGCCAGTCACCATGAAAAGTACGTGAGATTCCAGCATAGGTTTGGCCACCACGATCTCCTAAGATTTTGTGATTAATATAACCCCCTTCGTTACGAATCATTTTATTGTATGCAAGTGAAAATTCTGCCATATAAACAATGCCTATATTGGTTATTCGATAAATTTAAATTGATAAAAATAGAAAAGGTGAGCGAATAAAGCTTGCTTGCCTTTTTATGTTTTGAACAAGAAAAATTATGCAAAGAAAAAAGAAGTGATAAGCCATTATTGTACTATTTTTTAATTTTTACTGCACATAATTTATCGCTCCACATAACAATCATTATGCGTTGCAACGCATAATGATTGGATCTCTTATTGGGTTTCTGTCCAGTGCCTTACCTGAAGTCATGTCCTTTTTCAAAGAGCGACAAGACCGTAAACACGAACTCGCTATTTTATCCCTGCAGATGGAACAACAACGACTTGGACATCATCAGCGATTAGAAGAAATTGAGATTCAAGCCGATATTGCCCAAAGCCAAGCGGCTTATCGGTTTGCCTCGGAACCGACAAATAGCTGGGTGGATATCTTGCGCGCTTCTGTTCGTCCCGTAATTACGTATGCATTTTTTCTATTATTTGCATTTGTCAAAATCTATTCATTAAAAGTATTACTGAACAATGGTTTGCCGTTTGATGTGGCGGTTATTCGGCTATGGGATGCAGAAACACAAGGGCTATTTGCCGCCGTTATCAGTTTTTGGTTTGGCGCGCGTAGTCTGTCTAAATTTAATGGGAGGAATAAATGAGTGATTGGCAGTTTTGTTTGGAGAAACCATTTGTATGGCAGGCACCCATTCGTCCTCGTCATGGTGCATTTTTTTGTGATCAACAAGGCACTACATGGCTTACGATTACCGTAGATGGCACTATTGCCATTCCAAAAACCTACGCATGGAATGGTTGTTCCCCCAATTTAGTCATTTGGGATTGGGGTGTATTCGGTCTACCGCAAGGGATTAAAGATAAAACTACGGGAAAACCCAAGACTTACTTTGCGTCACTGGTTCACGATGCGTTATACCAATTCATAGACGACCCTAAGATGCCGTATTCGCGAAAAGAAATGGATAAGCTCTTTTTAGCCTTGATGAAAACATCAGACTTTAGTTTAGCGACGGTTTATTATCGGGCTGTCTGGTTGTTAGGAGGAGCATATCTTACGATCAAGCGATGGTTTAACAAACCGTAATTAATTACAACGGCCTTCATAATCTTTTTTCCCATTATTCATTAAGTTTATTTTTTGTGTAGGAACTTTTCATATGCGCCATATTACATCGAGCGGCATTAATTTGATCAAACGTTTCGAGGGCTTTAGTTCCACGGTTTATATTTGTCCGGCAGGTTATCCCACGATTGGCTATGGCCATGTTGTTCTTGATCATGAAGATTTTAGTGGTGGGGTGACAGAGGCAGAAGGGGAAAACTTACTTCGGCAGGATGTGACAGTAGCGGAACAAGCTGTATTGCGTTTGATTAACGTTCCACTAACCGATGGTCAATTTGACGCCTTGGTTTCTTTTACTTACAACTTGGGCAGTGGTGCACTGCAACGTTCTAGCCTGCGTCGAGTGGTAAACAGAAACCATCATACTGATGTGCCTCGACAATTGCGACGCTGGGTCTATGCTGGTGGTAAAAGGCTCAAGGGGTTAGTTTGGCGACGTGAGGCAGAGGCAAGGCTCTATGATGGTATTATTGTTTTTTCATATGCCATTCAAACGTAAAGTAGAAATAAACTAAAGTTCTAAAATATCACCAATAAATTTTTTGTCACTATCACGTATCTTAAATGTTTTTCCGTCTTCAGTGTAGCGAGATTCAATAATTCGAGTAATCGCGAGTTCCTTTTTCTTTTTGCTCAGATTGAGTGAGTTTAATTGCCTCTCTCTGACAATGTCTTCATAAATTTCTATATTCGTTAAGAAGTCATTAATTAGAAAAGCATCAGAGAATGCTTCCGATTTTCCACTTTTGAATGGGTTAAGTCGTTCAATACCGAAACACAGCCATATAACCGTCTCCAGATGTACTTCCAAAATATCTTCTCTGTCAAATTTTTCACAAGCGTTTTGAACAAAAACACTGATATCCTGTATTTTGGCTGGCAGTGTCGGGCTTTTGCGCCATTCCATATAACGTACGTAAGTTTTACCGGCGCAGGCGGCTGCTTCGTTATTTTGATTTTTTTGGAAGCCAATGTTTTCTTGAAACTGGATCAAACGTTTACCAAATCCTTCGGAGATATTGCTTCTTGTTTGAGTTTCAGCAGCGGTTGGCGACATGTTGTGCTTTCCTGTACGAGTGAGTAAGGTCTATGAAATCATTTATATTTACTATTATTGTACAGTAAAATTATACTGTATTAATACATTAAAAATACAAAATAGTTGTTTTTTATGGTTGTTTCATGTACTTTCTTGGTTGTTTAGCGGGTCATTTTTTACTTATATGATGAATATTTTAAGCTCACAGTGGTATATAGACGGATCTAAAATCCAGTACCCGTCTTCTGGCGCTTAAAAAGTCTCTTTCCTCATTATTACTGGTGTAGCACAAGAGCTGAGTCATTACTGTCATGAAAAATAGATTATTCACCGTCTTTTTGCTGGCTACTCCAGTTTTCACTTATCTTATTGCGATATCATTGTCGCATTCTCTTCAAACCATATACGTTCAGTCCGATGAGATGATTGTCAGCGAGATTACAAAAAAAGCACACAAAGCACTTGTGCTTGGTGATTTCACAGAGTTAAACGGGCTCAAATTGTCAGATGAACTCAGTCATGTGGGTTATAAGTTAATTAATGCCTTGGGTGAAGAGGTAGACGCACACCATTCTGTTATGGATTCCTCAACTATCAGCTACCATCGCATAATTACGGGAACAGCGAATAACGTCAGCGCGCTTCTTATCAGTGATACTGTTTCGAAGCCCTCTAATCAACCTGTGAGACCTGTCGTTCTCGGTGAGCTAGAGGTGTTTTTTACCCGAACACACTTTCTATTTCAGCATCGTTATCTGGTCGCGTTCATGCTATCTCTTTTGGTCGTAGCGTCCATGATCGCAGTGTGGTTAAACTATAAAATGAAGTTGTTGCATGATTGTATTTATCATCAGAATACGGAATTGAGATTGGTTAATAGTAAATTTGAATTCTATGCTAATACACTCAAGAGTATATTTAATACCTTGTCTACTGATTTTAAAGTTGCGAACGATGTGTTGTCTTATCAGTCTTCAATGAGCATACCCAAGGATAATGATTATGTCGCATTGTATGCAAAGAATAAGATGGAGCGATCACTCTATTCGTTACTTGCAATTAAAGATAAAGTCTTTGAGTTCAACCCTGATATGAATGCACCCGAAGTCGTTTATTTTTTTGGCAACCCGGATAAAACGGAAATGTTACGATTGTGTTTTCAGGTGAATGGCATTGAGCTGGTATATCTAAAGGCGTCTCAGTCGACTCAAGTTTTAACTGCTTCTGCGACAATTTTGATTGATTTAGATCCTATGGCGAACGACCAAGATGATGTGATGGAAATGATATCGCTCATTCCTGATTGCGCTTATGTGATTGGTCTGTTATTTCACGATTCCTCTGATTGTTTAGCTGATGAGATATCATCGCGGTTAAATTGGACGTTGAAGCATCCTATCTCTATCGAAACCTACACAGAGACTATCATTAAAAAGCCCTCTGTTCGCAAGTTAATTGATGCTGCCCTTTAGTCCGAATCATGGGCAGATACGCATTGACATGCCGATATAACATCCTCTGCTTCAATCTATTAATTTGTCTGTCATTCTGTGACTATGCTTTCGGTGACGTGATTGTCACCAGTTCAAAAAATATTCCTGTCGAGTATGAGAATGTCGTCAAACGAGCTGTTCTCGATGTTACTATTTCGACGCCTGAAACCATACATGTTGTGTTGGGTGAGGACGCGTTGATACAGGCCATTAAAACGCTTCCTAAACATAGTCGTATTGTTGTCGGTTACGTCTCACGTTATTCCTACGAGACAATCATGATCGATTATTATCGACAAGTGCAACATCTCACGCTCTCTATTTTGTATTTCGATCCCTCTCCTCAGCAGTTGGTAGCTTTATCTCATCGTATTTTGTTTTCACAACAACCTATTTTTGAGACTGTATATCTTACTAGTTGGTTGTCGGAGAAATGGGTCAGCCTCGAAAAGTCGATTAAGATCCGAACGAGACAACCGGGTCAACCGTTCAAATCATTATTAAGCGAAGGTTACGATCAACGGATCTTCATTTTGCCAGCTGACCAGCATTTGTTTGAAGACATTGTTTTTGGCGATCTTATTACTCTACTCATTGGAAACCGTTCTGGACTGATTACCTTTTCCCCCAATATTCGTAATTCTCTCGCATCAGTCTACTTTGAAATCTCAGATTACGCTGATGAATTGATTGCTGCGATCAACGGTCCAATGCCATTTAAAGCATACCCACGCAACGCAAAATATACCATCAACCCGCGTATTGCCCAGGCGATAGGTATTAATCCTCAATTAATCATCAAACACACTGGATATCTAGATGAAGCTCGTCAATACCAAAAATAATAATAACCGATCATTCTCCACGCAGTCAGTGATACCGCTTTTGCTGTTGTTAGTCGTCTTTCCGGTTCATGCAGATAACAACGTGAATAATTTGTTGTTTGGTGTTGAAAATGAGGATACGCCGATTGATCTGATGCAATCGACAGCCGACACGCCAGGATTGGTGACTACCATCACCGCTGGTGATATTAAACAGTTTGATATAAGAACGTTACAACAATTGTTACGTTATATTCCTGGATTCAATGTTAATAAATCAGATGGAGGACGCTATGATATTTCTTATCATGATAGTGCCAACACACGCATTCAAATGTTGATCAATGGTCGAGCCCAATCGGTTTCGGTATTATCATTCAATCCCTGGCATTTAATCCCGGTACCTATTTCAAAAATTGATCGTGTGCATGTGTATCGTGGCCCGGCGGCATCGCACTTTGGGTCTGAAGCATTTTCTGCCGTGATTGATATTATCACCAAGCAACCGCAATACAGTGATAACTTGGTTAATGTTTCCTACGATCAACATCATATCTTCAAACTGGATAGTACGGTGAATTTTGATATTGCCGACTCTCATTTTTCCTTGTCACTATTGTATGACCGTGATGAAGGTTATGACTTCAGGCACGATAGAGTCACGGAAGAGACGGATACTGATATTATCGATAACTCAAACCAAAAAACGACGGTTTCAGAATCTTACGGTATTGCGTTATCGCATCAAGTACGTGGGGATGATATCTCTTGGCATAATGATCTTCATCTCTCGAAAGGAAAGCGAGATCACGTTAAGTTGGGTGATGCCACTGCGAGTGATGCGATCAACGAAACTGAACGCTATGTGTTGGGATCAACACTGAAAAGTCGTACTGGTCATCATAATCATCGGTTCGACGTGCAGTATTCGTATTATAGAAATGATGATCAATTCCAAGTTAGTATTGCGCAATTTGTGTATTGGGAATTAATGCAACAACTGTTTTTGCAAAATCGAGAGTATGCATTGACCTTATTAAACGGCGGCTTTCCTACAGGAGGAAGTGCCGAAGATGATGCGCTACGCGATGCCATTATCTTGCGTTTAATGACAGAGCCTGACGCAACGCAGAATGTAACGGGTGATTATCAAACTTTGTATACTGATACCAACTTGTCGTTAGGTTATCAGGATACCATCGAATTTGATACGGCCCGAATTCTATTGGGCTTGGATGCCGCTAGAATTACCACCGATTCGGCATCGTTGTTTCAAGGTGAAGCCAAAAGGCATTCTCTTTCTCAGAATATTTACGTTGAATATCAATATCAACAATTTACTATTAATACGGGTTACGATGCTGAGTGGAACTCCAGTACGCATGAAACGACGTTCTCTCCTATGTTCGGTGTGAACTATAAAATGGATACACAATCGGGCGTAAAATTACTGTTGTCTCGCGCGAACCACGCGCCAGATCTAGTGCTAACGGATCTCAAATGGCAATATAAAGTTGATAATCTCTCATCGCCTGTCGATGGGTCAAATACGGGTACACCTTTTTTGCTGCAAGAGCCACGTCAGGATCTTAAGTCTGAAATCAACGATGCCGTTAATCTTTCTTACTTTAAAGAAAGCGGAGGTTATTTTTACGAGGTTGGTGGCTTTTATGAAGAAAAAACGGATCTTTACTCTGACCGGTTAGATTATCTTACAGTGAATCCAAATAACAACGGTTCAATTAGAACGAAAGGCATCGAAGGCGAGCTTCGTATTGATCGTTCACACACGGCATATCGTTTCGGTTTTTCCTATACTGAGCATGATACCGATTTCACGTTCGAAAAAGCGTATTTATCCAAAGGCAGTGTCTATGGTCAATTTGCGTTGAAATTGCCCGTTGGTGATATCTCTTTGTCGACACGTTATACCGATTACGACTTCTTTGATGATGTCACCGGACAACTTATGTTTAAGCGTTCACATCAATTGCCTACTAACCAATTTGGCCAGCTCATGTTGGGAGTGATATACGATAATAATTACAACCGGCGAGTGCAAAATGTGGATAGTACTAATAACCAAAATCAATACGAAGCAAAGGGCTACGATAATGAGTGGCGTTTATACGCGGGATATTCACTAAAGTTTTAGGTGTTGATTAATTAGGGACGCGGCGAGCTGTGGTTTTTCCAGCGGGATTGCATGTCCACAGTTTTCAATAAACGACAAATTCGCATTAGGTAAGCGATCAACATATCCTTTTGAATCGAGGCTGGCATAATCATTTTCAGACGCAACGACCAATATGTTTTGGGTGATGGTTTTCAGTTTATCCTCGATGCTCCATTGGGTGAGTGCTCTCATGGCCGACAGATAAGATTGTGTGCCATTCGATTGTAACCCCTGCTCGACATAATCACGCAATGGTTTTTGATCGGGATGTGGAAATAATCGTTTTGCAATGACGTTCGCTAACGTAGGTAAGCCAAACAGCTTTAGAAGACTTACTCGGAAATAATATTCAGCGCACTGCTTCAAGCCATTTAGCTGGTAAGAAGGTTGGCTACTAAACAAAATCAATTGATCGACGTTGATAGCGTATTTTTTGGGGTGTGCGAGTAATTCTAGTGCAATTGC
>JBNKUQ010000115.1:0-8659 GCA_050298695.1 Cellvibrionaceae bacterium | reverse complement strand
TGTTTAGTTGTCTCGCGATGCTCCTAAACTGTGTGAGTGCTGCAAAGGAACCCACTCGCTGACTAATGGATTTAAGGGCCAGAGGAAGTTGGTAGTTGCTGCGGGTAATGAGTAGACAGTGTTTTCTATCGACAAAGCCAACCATTTGTTGATGGAGGCTATAGGGTAAAGCAAGTTGTCTGATTAACATGGGTAGTTCCCTCTAGTGGTTGTCCCTGTTTGAAATCACTTATGATCGTTAAAAAAGCGTTCACCTTAGTGAACAGGCATGGCTACATTCAACGGGAATTTTACTCATCTCCAGCCAAGTTATCAAAGATAAAGTGGCCAAAGGAGAGCTATGTCACATTATATTTTTACACACGTTGAATATGATGCCATTCTGGACGTTTATTAGGTTTTTTGCTGTAAGCAATATCTGAAATGGTTGTGAGAGATTATCCTTTTTATAAGCACCAGATGATATCAATAGTATCAGCTTATAAGTCAATCATTTAAAACTGAACACTGCACCTGCCTTATTTGCAGAGGTATCCACAGAGTTATTTGGGAACGCACTTTTTTCTCCAGGTGCACCAACAACTAATCGATCACCCGTTAGGACTATTGCACTACCAAATAACTGTTCTGTACCCAAGTTTTGAATAGGATTCACGCCAGGCGACTTGATATAATCACTTTGGTTTTCTTGAGACCTAAGCAGATCATAAAAGTAAACGGCACCGGCATTGATATTGGCATTACTATCATTGTTTTGATTATCTGAATCCAGGCTATCTTCATTCGGCGCACCAACTGCTAGGCGATTGTTTGATAAGCTCAAGCTCGTACCAAAGGCGTCCCCCGCTCCGGCAGTAGAGGCTTTTAGGAAAGCGGTTTGCTGCCAATCAATTTGATCGTATTCAAATACGTAGACAGCGCCTGCATCATTGAGCGTATTATCACTTGGATCAATACTAAATTCGCTATCTTCACCCAAAGCTGATATCGCCAGGGTACCACCAGCAAGCGCAATAACAGAACCAAAACCATCACCACTATCAGCATTAGCAGCTTCTATATGTTGAATTTGCGTCCACACCATGTCCTGTAATTGATAAAGATAAACCACACCACTGTTACTAACCGTATCGGCATCAGTACCAGGAGAGCCGATGGCTAGGTGGTTTTCATTAATAGCCACTGCCCGCCCAAAATAAGACGATGTTGTAGGGTTTGTAGCCGTAATGGTTTGTTGTAACGCCCAATGATTATCGTTAAGTTCTGCCACATAAACAACACCAGCATCCGCCTGACCGGTTTGATCTTTTAGCGGCGCACCAATTACAATTTGATTATTATAGATAGCTATCGCTTCACCAAAATGATCACCCGCTTCAGGATTAGGTGATTTAAGATAATGGCTAAATGTCCAATCACTTCCACTACGAGAGTAAATATAAATAGCACCGGCATCAGCTGCATTATTGTTTTTGTCTGCCAACATTTGGGTATTACTGGCATCACTAGGTGCACCAACAACAAGAGTATTTCCCGATAGCGCAACACTAGCACCAAAACGATCATCGGCGGATGGGTTGGGTGATTTAATATAGTGTGGCGTAGACCAATCACCATCACTGTTACGATCGTAAACGTAAACCGCACCGGCATTATTCGCAGTATCATCAAGAGGATTAGAATTAGTGCTGCCCTCACCGGGAACACCAACAACTAAGGTTGTGTTATCTGCTGCCAGTGAGTAACCAAAATGGTCTTCTGCATCGATTGTAATCTGGTCGTCACTAGTATTAGGTGCTTTGAGATAAGCAATGTCGGTATTCGTTGAACGAATGATATTCACGGTATAAGTGGATTGAGCATTTCCCGCTGCATTCATGACGGAGATTGAGATCTCATTAGGGTTGTCGTTATGGGCCGTTAAGCTGACAGGGAAGCTGGGTTGACCTGATTCAACAGCAATACCATTGACACGAATTTGCTGAGCAGGGTCGATAATGTCGGCATTGATACTGACATGGCTAGTGAGGTAACTCACATTAGCCGCGTACTCGTAACGGGATGGATTAAACGGTTGGTTGAGTGTAACACCATTCAGAGAAAGCGATGTTAACGAAGGCAACTCTAATACATCAATCACGACTGTCTCAGTAAACACAGTACCATCATCTCCACTGACCCTCACTGAAAGCTCATGGCGCTGTGCGGTATCAAAATCAAAGTCGCACTGGGTTGGATCAGTGAGAGGATATATTTCACCCGTGTTTTCATTGATTCTAAAAGGCACGGTATTTTGTAATGTATAGGTGTAATTTACTTTACCCGGATCAATAACTGTCACTGCGGCTATGTGACGCTCGCGATCTAACCCCGCACAGCCTTCTCTAACACTTGGGCTCGCTGGCTGTACAGAGACTCTTTCTGGAGCAGCTAATGACCAGTAGATATCAAGTAATCGCTTCCCTACCATGCGCTCATCTTTGGTATGTATGCGAAGATCATTTTCCTCTTGAGTCAACAAGCTAGCATTACTCACTATCTGATCATGTATCTGTGCAGGACGTAAGTTCGGTGATTGAGACCACAGTAACAAAGCGGCCCCCGATACAAGCGGTGTGGCGAAACTGGTACCGTTTTTATTGGTGTAGACATTATTGTTACATACACCTCCCTCTTCGCATCGGGGATCGATGCCAGCAGTGACGATATCTTTACCGGGTGCGAAAACATCGACATGGCGGCGGTTACTACAGACTTTGCCATCTGAGGTGTTCCACTCGGCCAAGTTATTGTCAAAATCACTGGCGCCTACGACCAACAAACCGGACTGTAAATCAACGCCATTATCACATTGGCCAATTGTATTATATCGGGCGGGGTATACATCCGCCTCACAGTTTTCGTTAGCAACATTACCTGCTGCCGCAACAATAAGCCGACCTTGGGCAATGGCAGCACAGAGAGCTTCTTTTATTTGTTCGTTCGGGTCAGTATTGGCAGATGCACTGATATTAATAATACGAGAAGACGATTCGGTTAACGTGGCAATGATTTGCTCACTGAGTTTGTATTGGCTACCGCCTTCGCTGGCATTGTCTCTTAACAAACTGAAAGGCAGTAATCTTGTATTCCAGGCTACTCCCGCAATACCGTCACCGTTGTCCGCTGTTGCCGTAATTAAACTGGCTACTCCTGTTCCGTGGTCAATGTGATCGGGCGTTGTCGCTACAATACCACAGTCGATATCTTCGTGATCACAGTTAAAACCAAAATCAATCACAGCAGCACCAAAGGTTTCATCACCACCGCCAATCACATTCCATGCTTCTGGCGCGCGAACACGAGGCAGATACCACTGACAACCTCGAGTGAAGCCAGCTTTACAGTAAAAACTATCATTCGGTTCTGAACCGATGAAGGCTTGAGATTCGACTTCTGGATTAAGTTGAACAGATGAAATAGATTTTGATTCAGAGAGAATTTGAGCTGTATTTTTTAATGCATTAACTGTTTCTAAGGGTTGATTGAGTTCAACCAAATATTGGCGTAATAATGGAACACATCCAACGATGGTACCTTTAACCGTGTTTGCAAGGCTTTCCATCTCAGATAGATTGGGGGCTTGCTCCAGAGCTAGGGTCATGACCAACTGATTGTTGTAAACGCGCGCATTATTATCTCGATCAATAAGTAACGCATCTTTATCTGGTGATGGAGCGACCTGAGGACACTCACTCACCCAAAACGAATAGATATTAGACACTGATTCATTTTCGTCTTGAATAAGACGTGCTTGAAAATAACGCACATCCCCTTCAATACCTTGTAGATCTACCGTGCCAGTATAAACACCGTCATCCGCTCGCGGATCTGAACCAATGCCCTCATCATTTAGCGAAACTATTCGGTTTGAAAGGACACTCCCTGCTTCATCCACTTCATCTAATACAACTTCGTTAATCAACGTTGTATCTCCATCAATACGGATGGAAAACGAAACTGCTTGCAAACCCTGGCTGGGCGATATGGCAAAAGGAGTAGAGGTTAAGCGTTCTAAGCTTGGTGGCTCATCAGAAATAGTAAGGTTTGATTGACTAGAACCATTTGAATTAGAACCGCCACCTCCCCCACCGCAAGCAGTTAACAACAGTGTTGTACTTAGAATAAGAAAGTAGCAGTTATTAAACATCTTTTATCACCGTCCAAATTGGTTGAACTTAGCAACGAACCTAAGCTTATTACTGGGGATTACCAAAAATATAAATAGCGCCAGAATCTTTTATACAATTTGTTGGGGCGGTGCTCTCATAACAATCTGAACTCAAAATTGAAGAAGCATCATTTTCGTTTGACTCTCCACTAGCCCCTACTACCAAATAATCATCGTTCAATACTATAGACCCACCAAACCATGAATCTATACTTGTATTTGAGGGTTTTATAAAAGCTCTTTCCATCCATACACCACTTTCTTTAGAAAATAAGAAAATCGATCCAGATTGGGGAGTGCAGCCACTAGGTATATTACCAGTCCCATCCAGGTTAACAAGAAGAAATGGATAACATTGATCTTCTGAGATAGCATTAATTCCGATGTGTGGTGATGCTTCTGCTGGAGAACCGGCTGCAATCAGGGAGCCACTAACTGAGATGCTATTTGCAAAACCACTCTCTGAATGAGTTAGAGTGGTTTGAATCAACTGAGTTGACTCGGTATTCCACAGTCCATTGTTTCCTTTCTCAAAAACATATAGTCTTTTATCATAGTATCTTGGAACATTTGCAGTAACAGCCAATACTCCATTACTAATAGAAATAATATTACCAAACCATTCAGTTTCACCCTCAACAGGAGCTCTTACAATTGCATCATAATCACTTAAGGTGCCTCCATTTCTTCTTAAATTTTTTGCTGAAAAAAGATAAACAGCCCCATAGTAATCAGAATCAGAACCTGGTGTAGAATTTGGGGTTGTGTCAAATCCAGCAGAAGAAATGGCAATATCCCCATTATCGATATCCACCGTCCAACCAAATAAATCACCCTCATCAAGGCTTGGCGGAAAGATTTTTTCAGGCTCATTTATCCAAACATCTTTGAATCTATCATAATAATAAGCATAAACGATTCCATTATGACCACATTTAATTTGTTCATAACCAGTCTTAGTATCACATTCAAGATAATCTGGATCAAATCTAGGCGACCCAACAATAACCACGTCTTCATCAACCGCTACACTCCTGCCAAAAAGATAGGGGTTTTTTCCTCCGAATATCGACTTTTTTGGTGATTCAAGTATCCTTTGCGACCTCCACGCTCCAAGCTTTTTAACATAGACTCTCACTTGACCATTGTCCCCAACGTTTTCTCCTATGGCCAACATATTATCGGATATATCTATAGACATCACTGTAGATTTACCCTCACTATCAGGGTAAAGAGGAATAGAACCTCCATCTTTAACAATCTGCCCTGATGATTTATCATAATTATAAATTTGCAAACTATTCGCAGATAAAACTGCTATGTTATTGCCTCCAGCAACAACCTTGTCTCCAAAAAATTGATTGGCTTCAATCACATCATTTTTCTTGAAGAGAAGCTGGGAAAGTTCGTTCATCTCAGGTCTAACCAGCTCTATATTATAATCTTGATATATAACACCATCAGATGCTGTTACACGAAGCGTAAGAAGAGTCGTAGTTCCAGGAGCACTTAATGGAATTGTAAATGGTCTATCACCTGAATTTATTTGCATTGCAACTGCAACAGGATTAACTATCTCAACACTTGACGCTTCATTTACAAGACGCAAGCTTAAATCAACCTGACTTTTTAAATAGCCTACATCAAGCCTATAGCTATCGATATTGGGATCAAACCATCCACTTGAAATACCAGATAAACTGACATTAGATAACTTTGTATTACTGACACGATTAATTTGTAACTCATATATTTTCTCTTGAGCAGAATCAGGATGATTGGTTAGTAAACGCAAAAGAATACTATCTGCCTCACCAAAAGAAATGGGTTGCTCTAAATCACGAGCCAACCAAGTATTATTTACAAATGCCTGCAGCACAACTTCTGTACCGCTAGTAACAACATCAGTATTAAACTCAAAAGCACTCACATCAAAAGGAACGCCTATATTAAAATTATCTTCCTCACCGGAAAGGTCAAATTCGTAATTAAAATCTACTGCTGAATTGGGCAAGGAATTTATCGCTAAATAGCTTAATTCTAGACGAGGAACTGAACGATTTATATTAAGGGTATAGCACTCTATTGCAATATGATCACAAGTATCTAATGAGCTGTAACCATCAGCTGTAACACCTATAACCAATTCATTTTCACCTACATTAAGATTAACCGTCGGACCACTTGTAAGTTGACCATTAGCACTTAATTTGGTGTCAACATCGTTATTTGAATTAACCGTGTTATACAACACCGTCAGAGCAACTGCATCAAACGGCACGCTATATAATTGACTGCTTGCATTAAAATCGCCTATCGGTAGATTTACAGTTGTTGAGGAGCCATTATTCAGCATCAAGGAATAAGAAAGCGACAAACCAGACAAAGCTAAACTAGGTAATCGAATTAAATTGACTACATAGTTTTTTTTTACGTTCCCATCTGGAGCAGTAACCACAATATCGACAGGTACTGTGATAAAATTATTTGTTGAGCCTCCAGAATTAAAATTAACTGTCGTACTTAGTTCGCCTATACCACTCTCATTGTTAGCATTAACAGAAGATAATATATTTTCAGTTATAAGATTTAAATTAATGGATCCTACCTCATGGGGTACAACCACTTCGTATGAAGATGTTTCGGGTGAGAATACGGGATTAACTTCAAGTGGATCAACACCAGAAACTCCATTTTCAGGCTGAACGAGTAATACACTCAAATTAGCATTTTGCTCTTCGTTTTCGGCTGGGATAGAGCGATTAAACTGTAATATGTAGGTATTAGTAACAGTCTTATCTTCGGAAATAACTTGCACTTCAACACTTGTTTGACCAAAAGGTAAATTAATCGGCGTACTAGCAATCTCACCATTTACACTTACTTCAGCTCTATCTGAAACAGGATAAGGTGTAACAACTACATTACTGACGGTGCTTTCAACGGAAATAATGTACTGATTTTGATCACGGGAAAAGCTTGGCAATAAAACACCAGCTGAGGTCGTAAGACCTTTCAGATGAGCATTAGATAAAGAGACCTGCCTATGAACATTAATATTCAATGATCTAACTGTAGCACCATCACTAGCTGTTATAATTATTTGAATTGGATTGTCTCCTTCATCTAGCTCCATGAAACGAGATGATGGCCCACCATTAATACTTACACTAGCAGAGTTGTCATCAGGGAGCGCGGCAATGAATATTTGATTAACTTCATTCTCGACCGAAATAGTTTCAGTTTCAGCACCATTTAACTCATCGCTGTCAAACTCTTTGATACCTTCAATAACTAGTCTTGAAAGCTCTGTATTATCATTACCACTGTTAACCACATCACCACTTGAATTATTGTTATCAGCACCGTTGCTATCCCCACTTCCACCTCCACCACAAGCGACAAGAATCAGAGAAAAAACAGAAACAATTGCAGAAAGCCTTAGGGTATTCCAGGGTTTAATACTAAGTTCCATTAAGGAGCGCTCCAATGATGAGATGTAAATAGATTATAGTGACTCTATATATTTATGAATGATACAGCAACTCTAAATTTATCAGGATTATATTATAAACACACATAAAAAGTACGACGCATGTCACGCTCAGGAGCCAAGATCTGTCACAAAAACGCATTGCAATGGTTTTTATACAGACAATCTGATCGCTTTTAAGGCAGAGCAATTTTTAGACAGATTTACAGTGGAACACACCTATCTTCAATATCGATCATTTCAATGATTACCTGCATTTCGTTTTCAATATCGGTTAAAAGCTGTAAGGCTATCTCTTTTTTATCTTTTTTAATGGCATCAATACTGTGAGAAATAGAAGCAAGCAAACGCTCCGACAGGATATTATTCTTAGACATAGATAAACTCCTTCTTTCCACCATTGCGATATTAATGTAATGTTAATTGATTGCTGTGTGTATCAGTAGTTCGCATCTCTTCCAAATAAGTCATGATCATTTGTTGCGCACAGCGTAAAATAAGCAAACTTACCTCCTTTTTACCGCTTTCCAATTCCTCTTTGGCAATCCGAATATAATCAATATAATCCTCGGCAATTGCGGCGGATAGAACAGTATCCATAGTGTACATTGAACAAACTCCTATAATACTTGATTTGTAATATGTAGTTAAAAGTGCGCTACTGTAATACAGATAATAAGATGTGCTCTTTATCAAAGCCTAATATCGTAGATCTCACATCACAATCTGTTTTAGTTAATCGCATTACTTTTAACTCTTCTAATTTTCGATCGATCACTTGTTTATCTTTTATAGATAATGACTCATATTCTTTTGAGTTAAACAAACTTAAATAATAAGCATCCACTAACGGCGTGCATTCATCGTTATGTTCATTTGAAAAAATCAAAGAACTGTGAATACAACTTGCAGTCAAAACAACCAATAAGTATTTTCTTTTTATATTAAATACTCTT
>JBNKUQ010000114.1:0-8755 GCA_050298695.1 Cellvibrionaceae bacterium | reverse complement strand
ACCGTACCGTAATTGCGACGTACGTAGTTAACAATGGCCTCGTCAAAACGGTCACCACCTATGCGAACCGAATCTGAATAAACCACGCCATTGAGAGAAATCACCGCAATCTCAGTGGTACCACCACCAATATCCACCACCATAGAGCCACTGGCTTCTGCCACGCGTAAACCAGCGCCAATAGCGGCAGCGCGGGGCTCTTCAATTAAACGCACTTCACGTGCACCAGCACCTAGCGCCGATTCACGTATCGCACGCTTTTCAACTTCGGTGGAAAGACAAGGGACGCACACCAACACCCTTGGACTTGGCTGAAACCAACTATTCTCATGCACTTTTCGCATAAAGTGCTGCAACATTTTCTCGGTGACTTGGAAGTCGGCAATCACACCGTCTTTTAAGGGCCGAATGGCCGTGATGTTGCCAGGCGTACGTCCCAGCATACGCTTCGCTTCCACTCCCACAGCCTCCACCAATTTTTGCCCGTTGTGATGTCGAATGGCAACAACTGAGGGCTCATTTAAAACAATTCCTTTTTCACGCACATATATCAGCGTATTCGCTGTACCAAGATCAATGGATAAATCATTAGAAAAAATGCCACGAAGGCGTTTAGGAATTAGCATGAAGTTTATTCTACCTAACAGTGGTTTATTTTATGGGCACCTCTAAAGATTAGAAATTTTAGAAATGCCCTTATTTAGATTCATTTTGGTAATTGTTTTACCGCGATGACGGCTTGGATTTATTTTAAGCACAATTACTCAAGGGTACCTCTAAAAATTAAAATTTTTGTTCGTTGGCTAGGCGCGGGCGCACGACCAATCTGCGGGAACAGACTTAGTCAACTCTGTTGGCTGAAAGCCGAACACCAAGGATGGTGCGAGTCCAAAAGCGCAGTGTATGCGGGATACGTGAGCATTGATGGAGTATGCCCCTATGCTCCACCGTTCCGGCAAGCCCAAACCTGCTCCGGGCAGATTAGTTGAGTACAACCGCAACACCGCCAGCGGACAAAAAGGCAATTTTTAGAAATGCCCTTAACAATTAAGTGGCGAGACTCTAGCAACGCCAGAGGTTTTCGGCAAGATGCAAAACCATAAACAAGGGCATTTAACACATTTTTATGCGGTTTTTTTCGGTTTTCCTCTGTTTTATAAGCCCCATGTCAAAAAATACGCTAGAATCCTTTCCCTGAAATCACCCACGCATTTTTGGAGAACTTTGTGGACGCTAAACAAATTACCGATTTAGCTCGCTTGGCTCGCATTAATATCGAAAGCGATATGACCGATGCCGTTGCCGACAACATCAATCGTATTCTCGAACTCGTCGATCAATTACAAGCCGTTAATACCGATGGTGTCGAACCCATGTCACACCCCATGGATGCCGTTCAGCGTTTACGTACCGATACCGTTACCGAAGCTGACCAGCGCGAAGTCTTACAAGGCTGTGCGCCTGCTGTTGAAGACGGCTTATTTCTCGTTCCTAAAGTCATCGACTAACTCCACTCATTTTCTAGCTTATTCAAACTATGCATCAATTGACTATTGCACAACTTATCCAAGGTTTACAGAACCGCGATTTTTCCAGTGTCGAATTGACTCAACACTACCTGGATCGCATTCAGCGTCTTGATTCGCGCTTTAATGCCTACATCAGTGTTTGTCCGGAAACCGCCTTAGCCTCCGCACAAAAAGCGGATGAACAACTCAACCAAGGAGATGCCCCATTGCTATGCGGTATTCCTATCGCCCACAAAGATCTCTTCTGCACCGAGGGGCTTCGCACCAGTTGCGGCTCAAAAATGCTAGACAACTTTATTCCCCCCTACAACGCCACGATTGTCGAAAACTGCAATAGCAGTGGTGCCGTGCTATTAGGTAAAACCAATATGGATGAGTTCGCCATGGGCTCCTCCAACGAAAACAGTTTTTATGGCCCCGTTAAAAATCCCTGGAATGAAGACTGCGTTCCAGGAGGTTCTTCCGGTGGCTCCGCTGCCGCGGTAGCGGCGCAACTTGCTGCAGGCACC
This sequence comes from Cellvibrionaceae bacterium, assembly GCA_050298695.1. Taxonomy (GTDB): domain Bacteria; phylum Pseudomonadota; class Gammaproteobacteria; order Pseudomonadales; family Cellvibrionaceae; genus CANLBN01. The sequence continues at coordinate 6,717 of JBNKUQ010000114.1, read as the reverse complement.
ACAGCCAGCGATACCGGCGGCTCCATTCGCCAACCCGCTAGCTTTTGTGGTGTCACAGGACTCAAACCTACTTATGGACGTGTTTCGCGCTGGGGCATGGTCGCCTACGCCTCCAGCCTGGACCAAGCGGGCCCCATTACCAAAACAGCAGAAGATGCTGCGATTATGCTTAACGTGCTCGCCGGTTTTGATGAGAAAGACTCCACCAGTATCGACTGTGACAAGCCGGATTACACGGCAACATTAACAGAATCCATCGAAGGCTTGCGCATTGGCCTTCCCAAAGAATATTTCAGCGAAGGACTCGACCCAGAAGTAGCTCAACTCGTTGAAGCTGCAGTGAAAACTTACGAAAGCATGGGCGCTAAGGTTAGCGAAGTATCATTACCCCATACCCCCCTTGCCGTACCCGCTTACTATGTTATTGCACCGGCAGAGTGCTCAGCCAACCTCTCTCGTTTTGACGGTGTGCGCTATGGCCACCGCTGCGATAACCCCAAAGACCTCGAAGACCTTTACATGCGCTCGCGGGAGGAAGGTTTTGGCGAAGAAGTGAAACGCCGTATTATGGTGGGTGCGTATGCGCTCTCTGCTGGCTATTACGATGCCTACTATCGCAAAGCACAACAAGTGCGTCGCCTCATTAAAAATGATTTCGATCAAGCCTTCTCGGAAGTCGATATTATCGCTAGCCCCACAGCACCCTCACCTGCTTTTGGCTTAGGAGCCAAAACCACCGACCCAGTGGCAATGTACTTGGAAGATATTTACACCCTGCCAACCAACCTGGCGGGACTACCTGGGATATCCATCCCCTGTGGACAAACTAAAGCGGGCAAACCCGTTGGATTGCAGTTGACCGGGCACTACTTCCAAGAGGCTAAATTACTGAATGTGGCGCATCAGTTTCAGTTAGAAACTGGTTTTCATCAACAAGTAGCGCCTAATATCGACTAAACATTATTCACGTCATTCCCACGCAGGCGGGAATCCATATCCGAAAGGTCTCACTCTACACTGGATACCCGCCTACGCGGATATGACGAAAAGATTAATAACATCAACCGCAAGAAAAAGAGAACACATTATGGAATGGGAAACCGTTATCGGCCTTGAAGTCCACGTACAGCTGGCCACCCAAACCAAGATCTTTTCCGGCGCCAGTACTGCCTTTGGTGCCGCACCCAATACACAGGCCTGCGCTATCGATTTAGCCATGCCTGGCACCCTACCCGTACCCAACGAGCAAGCCTTTCGTTACGCCATTATGTTTGGTCTCGCGATTGACGCCGAGATTGGCAAGCGCTCGGTGTTTGAACGTAAAAACTATTTTTACCCTGACCTGCCGAAAGGCTATCAAACCACCCAATTAGCCGAACCCATTGTTGGCCCCGGTCATGTTGAGATCACGCTGGCTGATGGATCAAAGAAAAGTATTCGTATTCACCACGCGCATTTGGAAGAAGATGCGGGTAAATCATTACACGAAGGTAATTTTGGAGGGGAAAGCCATGGGATGTCCGGCATCGACTTAAACCGTGCTGGCACCCCCTTAATCGAAATTGTTTCCGAACCCGATATGCGTAGCGCTGAAGAAGCCGTGGCTTTTGCCAAGCAACTTCATGCCATTGTCACTTCACTAGGCATTTGCGATGGTGAGATGTCCCAAGGTTCCATGCGCTTTGACGTGAATATCTCGGTACGCATAAAAGGCGAAGAACAATTCGGCACGCGCACAGAAACGAAAAATCTCAATTCCTTTAAGTTTATGGAAGAAGCCATCGCCCTCGAAGTAGAGCGACAAATCGATGTCCTCGAAGATGGTGGCGAAATTATCCAAGAAACTCGCCTCTACAATGGCGACACCAAAACTGCTCGCTCGATGCGCTCAAAGGAAGAAGCTAACGACTACCGCTACTTCCCTTGCCCGGATCTTTTACCTGTCGTGTTGGACGATGACTATATTCAGCAAATTAAAAATGAATTGCCTGAACTACCTGAAGCCAGGCGCCAACGCTTTATTCAGGACTATCAACTCTCGGAATACGATGCAAGAATCTTGGCTGATGATGCCAACACCTCACAATTTTTTGAGGCTACAGTTAAGTACTGCAACGATGCCAAACTCTCTGCCAACTGGCTCATGGGCGAAATAGCTGCACGTTTAAATAACGAAGAAACCACCATCAAAAATAGCCCAATTAAACCAGAACAACTGGCGGGATTAATTGAGCGTATCAAAGACAACACCATTTCCAATAAAATTGCGAAGCAAGTATTCGACGCCTTATGGAAAGGTGAAGGGCAAGATGCCGATGCCATTATTGAAGCCAAAAGTTTAAAACAAGTCTCCGATACCGGTGCTATCGAAGTTATGATCGACGAAGTCATCAACAACAGCACCCAACAAGTCGACAACTACAAACAAGCCGATCCCGACAAGCGTCCTAAAATGCTAGGCTACTTTGTTGGACAAATTATGAAGGCCTCTAAAGGACAAGCAAATCCGAAGGTAATAAATGAGCTATTGCTTAAGAAGTTAAATCAATTACTTGATGATTAATTGACGTAAGGACGCTTTTTTTTTAGTGCTTATTGGTATGAACAAGTATTTTCTTGAACTTCGACGGCCGTATTCAAATCAGTGTCCATTACTAAGGCTTTTAGCATTCCGCCTTTCATTTGCCAAACGACCATACCCTGCTAGGCTCAGAGAACATCGAGCCTTCTGGAGATGAGAGTAGCTTGTGTCACAAGGCAGTTGATGACCTTTTATTTGTTCTAGCAGCGGTATCTCAGCCGAAATAATACCCTCAGCAACAAGCTCCGTTGCCATTTGCTGCTTTATGGATCCAAAAGTCCACGGCTAAAGATAATAGCAGCATAAAACAACTAATATAAAAGGCCTTCATATGAAGCTTCTCAAGCTATATCGATAGAATCTGAGGAATTCATTAGAACCCACATCTGAAAAATGGTATGCATGCCTTCCCCTTCAAGCTATTTAACCTACAGTGTTATTACATGTTCAGCCAAAAGCTCTGTATCAGTAACAGACCATGGCCCAACTTGTAAACTGAATGGCGCTGCCAAGCCACTATCTTCCATACGTTTAGCATTAGAATGCTGAACTCTTATCTGAGCTAAATCAGGTCTAATGGCATCATCATTTGTTGACTGATAATCGGGGTTAAATATAGTGAGGTACTCATCATAGTTAAAATCGTAGACATCAAGTGCTTTAGCCGTCCATGAATGGATATTTATTTTAATTTGATTACCTGTTCGTACTCCTGTAAGAATCACATCACTTCGGAGCTGGAACCCTCGCAATGAGGTAAATAAATCTTGCTCCTGAGGTGTTCCATTACGCTGTATTCTATAAACATCGATTATATTGGCTCCAACTTCAACCAAGCTTTCGTAGTTCATACTTAATTGTCCTTGACCACTCCACTCACCACTTTCTAAGCGAGGAAGAACACCAGCTATCACCTCTGTACTACCAACTCTCGCTTTCTCTTGCGATAAAAAAACTGACCGATGGTAAGCCAATACATCCTTGACCTTTATATAGTTTGCCAAATAACTAGGCGCTGGAAAAATTTTTACTCCCTTAGATTCATTTGGTGATAGGTATTGTTTTAAAAATTGTGCTGCAAGAGGAGTGTATCCTCCCAACCCTAAACTACCTCTAGCTTCCGTAGCCACTGCCAACCTCCAATACCAGTCTGCTACTTTTTTAACATCCTCGACTTGCCCCAGTACATCATTATCACTCATTCCATCATCTCCTTTCAGTTACTGTATTGTCGTTTTATATCTTGCATAGATAACATTAGTAATTGAAAACAAAGAGTCACTGTCAAAAGTACTGCTTTCTTTATTTTCAATACCTGTCTGAATAAAAGCGGCTTCAATATAATATTTTTTATCATGTGTAAGTATTTTTTGTGTAAAAACAGCTCCCCCAGGACCAAATAGCGCGGGGGATTCGACTTTACTGTCGTTTTTTTTGATAGTGACCGTGACGCCTAATGCTGAATTTTCTACAGAATTCACCGGACTGATGAGGAATTGATAAAAGAGTTGGTCACTAAGAGCTTGCGATTCATAAACGCCAGGCGTAGATAAAGATTCAAATAACTGCTGATTAACAATATCTTGCCATAAAAGCACTTCACGCTTACTAAAATTTGTTGATGTAGATATACACCCGGCAGTAAAAAAAAGAAAAAAGCAAAGAGTTAAATATTGTAGGCGATTGCAAAAAGCATGAAAGAAGTGCATCACGGTTCCCTCTGTTGACTGCGTTTGACTGTTAGGTTAAAGGTTTATTTAACTCATTTATTAGTCATGATGGTTTTTATACTAAAAAAATGAAGCATAAAAGTCAATAATTAAAAGCATCCCGCCCTGCCTTCTCCATAACTTATATACAAGGATCTTTTACTTAATCAGAGTCTCAAATTTATTCGGCATAATTTTGGATTCGTCTGACGAACAGCCCATCCATGATTACGTTCAGACTCAAGCAATAAACCGAGGTTTAGATTTTCTAAAAATCGGGACTCCAAAGAAACCAGGTGACTATCAGCAATAGTAGATCGTACGTCCCTTCTGCTACTGCAGCCACATCGCCCTTACCTGCTAACAAAGCAGGAATCAACTCATCGAAACCATCCACCACCACAAACTGAGGGGCAATATTGAGCTTGTGCGTAAAGGCCTCTGCTAACTCTCGGTAGGCTTCTCGTAGCAAGCCCTCCCGTGGCAGGCTTTGCGCAGCATCCACATAGGGAACCAATAAGCGTAAATGCTCCCTTTTTCTTATTTTATTGAGGTCTCCGGTTTCTTTATAATTATCAAATTTCCCCGCGGCCTTATCTCCCAGAATTGGGTTTTCTCCCGCGTTGCACCCGATTAGAGGGCCAATAAAGAAACAATAAGTAGAATAAATGCAGTAGAATATGACCGCAAAGCGGTAGCCTCCACCGTAGTTGTTACAGACGAATAGCGACAGATTAGTCGTTACCAATGCTCAGGCCATAACATAAGACCGAAGCATACTGTCAATGACCTGTTGCGATTACGGTGAACGATAGAGCTAATTTACGATAAACCACAGATTAACGAGAGAATCATGGCATTAAAGAAAGACAAGCAAAAAGTACTCGGCGAAGTGTTTGACAATGAGCGCATTAAAAGCTTTTTACAATACCAAGCTTATGGTGATACCAACCCAGACTATCACTTACTAGAAAAAGCCTATCGTGGCATGAAGGCAGAAAATTTTGCGACCTTCTTAACCTTTTTTAATGAAGCTGGGCATGATATCAATGCAAAAAATCCTGAGGGATTCAGTTTTTTAGCCACCATAGAAAATCATACCCAAGCAGAAGAGTATATTCACGCACTTAAAGAACATGGAGCACAAGTATAACCATGAGCACAAACAGCATACCAACAGGATTAGGTTATTTAGTACAAGGCTCGAGCGTACTGCTGCAGCCGGGGATGAAACGTTATGTGCTAGTACCCATCTTAACGAATGTCGCTGTCTTTATTTTTTTAACCATTACACTACTGCAATATTTTACATCCCTTAGCGAATGGTTTGGCGATTTACTACCGGACTGGTCATGGCTTGCGGCCATTACCGCCATTATTGCAAGCATTCTATCCGTCATCGTCTTTTGTACTATTTTATTAATTTATGGTTATAGTTTTAACCTGATTACCAACCTGATTGCCGCTCCTTTTTACGGTTTACTGGCAGAAAAAATAGAAGCCAGACTCACCGGAGCAGAATTTCCATCGGAATCTTTAAGTAAGATGGTGATTCGAACACTCGCACGCGAACTCGTTAAACTCTGGTATTTTATGTCGCGCGGCTTCGTTGTTTTTCTTGGGCTTTTTATTTTGGGCTTTATTCCAGTGGCAAATCTTCTTGTGCCCATTCTTGCCTTACTTTGGGGAGCCTGGGTAATGACCTTACAATACGTCGACTACCCTGCCGACAACAATAAAATGGGGTTCACGCAGTTCAGGCAAGAACTTAAAAGATGCAAGCACTCAGCCACAGGTTTTGGTGGCAGTATTATGTTGGGCAGTATGATTCCTGTTGTGAATATTTTTGTGATGCCCTTAGCGGTAGCAGGCGGCACCTTGTTTTGGGTGAATGAACTGAGTAAAAATGGTAATAGCCCCACGCTTGGTCAAACAGTGGTTATCGAACACCAGTAAAACAATGGAGCAAGGTAGCACGAGGGAATGGAATGAAAGTCATTATCTATATCGGCATTAACTTGGTGATAAATTTGGCAAATATATAATCGAGACAAAATCTTTATTAACTCACCACCGACGAAACTGTTATCTAAAAAGAATACTTCTAATTCGGCTTCGACTATGCCATTTTATAATTAACTCTAATAAGGCATATATTTTTTGTCGTTAGAGTACTTCTTTAATTAAACCTCCATCATGGATAACCCACCCATACTCATAGATCAGTTTCATTCGAGCGGCTTCGGCTGCAGGTGAATATTGGGTCTCACCCATAAGGATATTGATTTTTCGCCCCCTGGGCCTTGGTATAGAAGCCCATCTAATTAATAACTGATCATAGTTTTGAGGGGAGAGATTAGTGCCCGCAAACATATCATTCATCGTCGCCACATGCGAGACATTCCAAACCCAATTACCTAAAGCTTG
>JBNKUQ010000113.1:0-8902 GCA_050298695.1 Cellvibrionaceae bacterium | reverse complement strand
GACGGTTCTCTGACTCATAGGTGCTGATCTTTTTTTGAAAAATACAGCGTGCTGCATCGTTTGCCTTCGGGTGTTTAAGTGTTTTTTTTAAGAGTGATTTTCAAGCGTTTTAATGCATAGCCAATGGTTCTTTCTGCAACCCCTAACCGTGTTGCTCTTTCCCACTGGTAATCATCCGGTGCAGAAGCAACATCATTCGCCAAGGCGTCCATATTGATTTTAGTGGCAGGTTTATCGCGAGTTTCACAGGGCTCTATTTTATTTTGCCAGCGAAAGAGTGTTCTGACAGGGACATCAAAGCGTTCGCTGGTTTGCTCAAACGTCAGGTTAAATTTGTCTTTGGTCGCAAAGACTTTTTCTCGGAATTTTAGCGGATAGGTCATAAAATCTATTATGACATATTATATTGCGTTAGCTATAGACATTAACGCAGCTTGTAGTGGGTGGTTGTATGGCTTGCAATATGCCTTTGATTTTCTGTCTAATTCTCCTCGTTCGACGGTATTGCTAGTGACCTCTGAAACCTTATCCGAGGTGGTTGATTTTTCTGATGCTGAATCGGCTCCTCTTTTTGGTGATGCGGCATCGGCCACTTTGCTTTCAAACAATAGAGACGAAAAATCTCGCCTATTTAAACTATTTCGCCCTTCACTTGCCAGTATTTTAGATCCGGATGGCGCAATAAAGGTACCGCTTAAAAATAATGGTGAAAAAAGTTATTTATCGATTCAAGGCCGAAGAGTATTTAATGTGGCAGTTAAAGCGATGTCGTTTCACCTTGTTGATTACGCCAACAATAATGCCATTGATTTGAATGCTTTGGATTGGGTTGTATCGCATCAGGCGAATGACCGCATTATTTATGCGGTAAAAAATAAATTGCATTTAGACAATGTTAGTTTTATTTCCAATATCAAACACTCTGGAAATACTTCTTCCAGCTCGATTCCTCTGGCAATAGACCAAAATTTAGTATTATTTAAACCTAATCAAAAAATAGGTCTTGTTGCGTTTGGTGGAGGTTTTACATTGGGGTCTGCTTTATTGCAAGTATATTGATAGTCTTTAAAGGGTAAGATCATGGCTCATAACTCACTCACTGAATCAATTAACAATGATAAAGTGTTAACACTAAATTTTTCACAAAAGTGTCAGCGTTTTATATTGCGTGTTATTTGTAAGTTATTCCCCAGTATTGGTGTGAAAATAGCGATGCACCACTTCACTAATGTTCGGATGCGAGGTGCCTATGACCCTAAACGATTTCCTCAGCCTTATGTGGGAGTGAGCCTCCCTTATAGAGAAGGGTACTTGGCAACGTATAGTTGGGGAAGCAACGATAAAATCATATATATGGTTCATGGATGGGAAAGTAATGTGGGAAAAATGCAAAGCTTTATTGAGCCCTTAATTGAAAAAGGTTTTCAAGTGGTTGCGTTTGATATGCCGTCTCATGGTTTTTCTTCGAAGCAGCCAACACACTTAAGAGATTTTACCTCGGCATTAGAACAAGTTGTCTCGCATTATGGTAAGCCTTTTGGTTTTATTGCGCATTCATTTGGCGGTACGGCAACGGTGTTGTTATTGAATGAAAAGCAGCATTTTATGCCCGAAAAGCTCTGTCTAATTTCGCCGATGAGATCCTTGGACAACCATATCGCTATATTTAACCGTATCGCTGGTTTATCTGATTCTATGATGAATAAGCTACTAGCTAAGTTAAAACAGCGTTATGATTTAAGTGCAAGTAAAACAGATTTGACCTCATTGATTAAAAATATCAGTACGCCAGGATTATTGATACATGATGAGCAGGACAGTGTCATTCCATTTGAAATCAGTAAAACCGTTGCGGGTTTGTGGAATGGCGCGCAGTTTGTTAATACCTCAGACTTAGGTCATCGTAAAATTCTTAGAGATCCTAAGGTAGTTCAGCAAGTCACAGAGTATGTATCTTTGCCATAATAAAGAAAGGAATTAAATAGTCGACTATAATTTTTGCTTCGACCCCTGAAAAAACAGGGAAGGTTTTTTCAGAATTAACTAAATATTGGGTAGCTTGTTTTAAAGAAAGATGCACCGAGAACCGTTATCCGGTACATCTTTAATTAATTAAAATAACTAATCATAACCCCAGCTGCAATGGCAGAACCAATCACACCTGCTACGTTGGGGCCCATGGCATGCATGAGTAAGAAATTTTGGCTATTGGCTTCAAGCCCTACCTTGTTAGATACCCTTGCCGCCATTGGCACCGCCGATACACCGGCTGAACCAATTAGGGGGTTAATCTTTGTCGTTAAAAACAGATTCATCAATTTAGCCATGAGTACTCCTGCTGCCGTACCAATGCAGAAAGCGATTAAGCCTAGGCCAAGTATTCCCAAGGTCTCTACATTCAAAAAGCTTTCAGAACTCATTTTGGCGCCAACGCCCAAGCCCAAGAAAATAGTGACAGTGTTAATAAGTGCATTTTGTACCGTGTCACTTAAGCGTTCAACAACACCGCATTCTTTCATTAGGTTACCAAAGCAAAACATACCGAGTAATGGAGCAGCGCTTGGTAAAAATAATCCGACTAAGATAAGTACTGTGATTGGAAAACAAATTTTTTCGAGCTTAGACACAGGGCGCAATTGGTTCATTACAATTTTGCGTTCATCACTAGTGGTCAGGGCTTTCATAATGGGTGGTTGAATAATGGGAACCAAGGCCATGTAAGAGTAGGCAGCGACCGCAATTGCACCAAGCAGTTCAGGAGCGAGCTTACTGGCAACAAAAATAGAGGTTGGCCCGTCTGCACCGCCAATAATACCGATTGCCGCGGCTTGCAATAATGAAAAGTCAACTAAGCCCGTCGAACTCAAGGCAACTGCGCCTAGAACTGTAGCAAAAATACCGAATTGTGCTGCTGCACCGAGAAATAACATCTTGGGGTTGGCCAGTAATGGGCCAAAGTCTGTCATTGCCCCAACACCCATAAAAATAACAAGGGGGAAAATACCCGTTTCAATACCCACATGAAACACGTAGTAGAGTAAACCACCCGCTGTTTCAAGGTGACCTTGTGCATCGTAAATGGGGTCTGCATACATTCCTGCACCGGGAATATTTACTAGAATTGTGCCCATACCAATGGGAACCAGTAGTAAAGGCTCAAATTTTCGCGCAATGGCAAGATAAAGAAGCACTATACCAACGATCATCATCACCGCTTGGCCTAGCGTTAAATTGGCAAGACCGGAGTCTAACAATAGAGAATTAAGCTTTTCCATTTTTATAGACTCACAATACTAGCAACGTGTCGCCAACAGCGACGGCATCGCCGGTGTTTACGTTAATGCTGGAGACAGTACCTGCGGTACCTGCTTTAATTTCAGTTTCCATTTTCATGGCTTCTAAAATAATCAATGTATCGCCTTCATTAATTTGCTGTCCTGGTTTAACAAGAATTTTGAAAATGTTGCCAGCAAGAGGTGCCGTAACAGGTTTGCCCGTGCCGCTCACAGGGGCGTTGCTTGCTCCAGTTGTACTGACTTCTCCGCCACTCGTTACTTCTGTGTGATAAGTGTGTCCGTTGATAGTGACACTCACTTGGCCGCTATCACTGACTTCTGCAACATAATTTTGTCCATTTAGAGAAACGGTGTAAGTACCGTTTCCGGCATCTTCATCGGATGTTCCAGTGCTTCCTGTCGGAGCGGGTTCAAACGCAGCAGGGTTACCTCTATTTTCTAAAAACTTCAGACCAATTTGTGGGAATAACGCGAGTGTGAGTGCATCATCTATTTTATTTTCAGCGATTGAAAATCCTGACTTTTCAGATTCCTTTTCTAAGTGTGTGATTAAGTTGTCCATTTCGGCTTCAATCAAGTCAGCGGGGCGACAGGTAATGGCTTCAGCGCCATCTAGCACACGTTCTTGCAGGGCCTTATTAAATTCGGATGGGGCCGCGCCATATTCACCTTTTAAAATACCTTGTGTTTCTTTGGAGATACTTTTGTAACGCTCGCCCGTCAACACATTGAGCACGGCTTGTGTTCCCACAATTTGTGAAGTGGGTGTGACCAGGGGAAGGTACCCTAAATCTTCTCGAACACGAGGGATTTCTTGTAATACTTCATCAAATTTATCGGCTGCCCCTTGTTCTTTGAGCTGACCTTCCATATTCGTGAGCATGCCACCAGGCACTTGTGCAATAAGAATGCGTGAATCAACGCCGCGTAATGCTCCTTCAAATTTAGCGTATTTTTTGCGTATATCTCTAAAATATGCCGCAATTTCTTCTAGCAACAGTATGTCTAATTTTGGATCTCTGTCTGTACCGGCTAAAGCGGCGACAATAGATTCGGTAGGTGAGTGGCCGTAAGTCATCGACATCGATGAAATAGCCGTATCAACGTTATCAATCCCCGCCTCAATAGCTTTTAAAATCGTCATAGAAGATAATCCCGCTGTTGCATGCGCATGTAGCGCGATAGGGATATCTACGGCTTTTTTAAGTTCGGTCACTAATTCAAACGCATCGTAGGGCATTAATATGCCCGCCATATCTTTGATAGCCAGTGAATCTGCCCCCATATCTTCGATGCTTTTCGCTAAATCAACCCAACCTTGTTTTGTGTGTACAGGGCTGGTGGTGTATGACAGGGTGCCTTGGGCATGTCCGCCTTGCTTCTTAACGGCTGCCATTGCCGTTTTAAAATTGCGAGGGTCATTCATTGCATCGAAAATACGAAAGACATCGATACCATTCGATACGGCACGTTCAACAAAGGTTTCAACAACATCATCTGCATAATGGCGGTAACCCAACAAATTTTGTCCGCGAAGTAACATTTGCTGTGGTGTGTTTGGCATGGCTTTTTTCAGTTCGCGAATGCGATCCCAAGGGTCCTCACCTAAATAGCGAATACATGAATCAAATGTTGCTCCACCCCAGGATTCGATGGACCAATAGCCTACTTGATCGAGTTTTTCTGCTATTGGCAGCATATCGTCAATGCGTAAGCGAGTGGCAAATAGTGACTGGTGTGCGTCGCGAAGCACTACGTCGGTAATTTTGACTGGCGTAGTTGAGTTATTCATAAATAATACTCGCAATAATAGAGAGAGGCCTTTTGCCTATGACTCAGTTTGGTGATCAAATTAGTTATTTTGTGATTTTGCCCATGCGCTGACCGCAACAGCAGCTATTTCGGCTTCTGGAAAATGTTGTTTTGTATGTGTGTCGTTTGCAGGTTCTTCAGTATTCAATAAGTTGATAAGGGCTGACATAACAATCATTCCTACAACGAGCAACGATAAAAATACAAACACGGTTCCCATGCCTAAAAGCATGAGTTCGATACTGTCTCCCCAAAAATTTCCCATATTTTTTTAACCTAACTATATTAAAAAATTGGCCAAACATTCTATCGATGGATGTTTGATCGAGCAATTTCATTTATTTTATCGTGGTGTAACGTTTTGTAAATTTAAATTAATGCCGATGTTAACACACAAGCTAAATTAACAATAAGATAAAAAATCTATCGGTAATGATTAGCTTTTCTTATGAAAAGATTAAAAGTCGCGCTGGATCATCTCCAGCGCTATTTACTAGACGTGCTCCCTTAATTAGTTAGCCCTGAAAAAGCATCCGGCCTCTTTTCAGGGGCGCGTAATAAAAATACATAACGTAAAAACGGGATTTTACTGGTATTTTTATTGTTCGCATTGGCCTAATCGGCCAATAGCTGCACATTCATGTGTAGCACATCGACCAGAAAAATGCCTTTAGCACTGGTTGTTTACTTGAAATCAATCGCCAATCTAGCGATTTTATGTCCTAAATCAGTATGTTGCGCATTTTTCAGGACCGACTAATTACTGCATTGACAGACCTAGAGACTCTGGGAATACCACCAATATTGCAACTAAGAGCAATTGCAAGCCAATAAATGGAATAACACCTTTATAAATGGTGATTGTTTTAACTTGAGGTGGCGCTACTCCTTTTAGGTAAAACAGGCTGAAGCCAAAGGGAGGTGTCATAAATGATGACTGCAAGTTCATCGCAATAATAATCGCAAACCAAGTCATGTTGAGACCCATGAGTTCAGCAATTGGCGCTATAATTGGTACCACAATAAAGGCAATCTCTACGAAATCGATAAAGAAGCCCAAGACAAAAATCGCTAGCATACAAAGGAACACAAAAGTCCATTTCTCACCGGGTAATCCAGCCATAAACTCTTCGACAATGAAGTCTCCACCTGAATAAGTAAATACCATTGAGAATGCTGTGGCACCAATCAATACAGCAAAGACCATTGAGGTGACTTTGACGGTTTCTTTCGCGCTGTTAGACACCATATCCCATTTTAATTTTCCGTAAAACTTTGCAAGAACTAAAGCGCCAATCGCACCTAGTGCAGAAGATTCAGTTGGTGTTGCAATTCCTGTCAATATGGAGCCGAGTACCACAATAATAAGTACTAGTGGCGGAATAATATTTTTTACGGCTTCAATCACTAACTCTTTTTGTGTTCCTTCATTTTGTGGGATAGGAGGAGCAATGCCTTTTTTGACGCTAGTGATGATAATGATATAAATAAGATACATTCCCACTAGTGCTAAGCCAGGATAAAGTGCCGCTTTAAATAAATCTCCCACAGGTACCGACATTACATCCCCTAAAATAATTAGAATAATAGAGGGTGGAATAATTTGTCCCAATGTTCCCGCAGCACAGATAGTTCCTGTTGCTAACTTTTGATCGTAACCATACTTAATCATAACGGGTAGCGAAATAACGCCCATTGCCACAACGCTGGCACCAACAACACCGGTCGAGGCCGCTAAAAAGGCACCAACCACCACCGTAGAGATAGCGAGCCCACCAGGGCGGCTACCAAATAGCCGACCCATAGACTCCAATAAGCGTTCTGCTAAACCAGATTTTTGTAAGACAACCCCCATGAATATAAACATAGGAATGGCCATTAAAATGGTATTCCCCATGATGGAGTAGAGGCGGTAAGGCATAAAGTTAAATAAGCCCGCACCTTCGATCCAAAACCCAACAAGTAGAGATAAGCCAGCAAAGGTAAGCGCGATAGGGTAACCAATAAAAAGAGCGATTAGAGCAAATATAAATAAATAAATACCAATCATTTTGATGTCTCCTCTTGCTTACCTGCTAATACTAGAGACTCTTCCAATATGACAGTAATTGCGCTAAGTATTAAAATAATAAATGAAGAAAAAATAGTAAATTTAATTGGCCATAGACGAGGTAGGCTACCTGGGTCACCTTTATTTTCCTCGTTCATCCAGGATTCGAGAAAGAAATCCCAGCCATAGTGAATAATCAGTATCGAAAAAGGAATGGTGAAGATAAGCGCGCCAACAATATTAATCCATGCTTGCGTATTACGATGAAAATTGTCGTAAAACACATCCACTCGCACGTGACCATTCTCTCGAAGCGTATATCCTAGGCCAAATAAGAACATAACCGAGAACCAATGCCACTCCAGCTCTTGCATGCCAACGCCACCAAGCCAGTATAAATTGGCATCGTACCAAAGATACAGATCTAAGGATTTCATGACTTCCACTACAACGTACCGAACAAATACATCAATAAAAACGTTTACTACCATCAATAACATTGCGACAACACAAATCCAGCCAACAATATCGATGATTTTATTTAATACTTTAAGAATTGCTTTCATAATAATCACTTCCGGAAAAAAGCTTTTTAGTTAAAACAAATAAGCCTCTTTTTACATCTTAAAAAGCTCTCTTTACTGAGAGTAAAGAGAGCTTCTTGATACCACTATAGAGACGGTGTTACTTGAGGTATTTAATATTCTTTAAGTAAGCGTCATCAGAGATGTTAGTCCAATCGCGACTTAGAGAAATATAATCACGTTGAGACTTGATGATTTCTGCAGTAAGGCCGCCTTTCGCTTCTAGCTCTGCCAAAATTTCTTTATTGGCTTTAGAGATAGCGCCCATGATTTCAGGACCGAAGGATTTTACTTCAATATTTGGATATTCAAGCTTCATTTCTCTCCAGTTTTTCGCACTTTCGTGATAAGACTGAGCAGTCATTTGGAAAGCGGCTTCTTTCATGGCAACTTCTAAGATTGTTTGATAGCTCTTAGGTAGCTTGTTGAAGGCTTCTTGGTTCACAAGAAATTGAAGCTCTGTTGCAGGCTCATGCCATCCGGTGTAGTAGTAAGGCGCGATTTTATGGAAGCCCATACGCAAATCTAGTGACGGGCCAACCCACTCTAGGGCGTCAATCGTATTTCTTTCAAGGGCCGTGTAGAGTTCACCGGGTGGGATGTTGGTTGGTTTGGCACCGAGTTTAGCCAATACTTCTCCAGCAAAACCTGGAATACGCATTTTAAGGCCTTGAAGGTCGGCAACACTTTTGATTTCTTTTTTGAACCAGCCACCCATTTGGTTGCCCGTGTTACCGCCAGGGTAAGATAAAATGCCATACTGGTCATAGACTTTTTTAGCTAGTTCTTTACCGCCACCGTAGTAGTACCAGGCAGATTGTTCAGAGGCGATCATGCCAAGGGGCATGGTTGTGAAGAATAAGGTGTTGATGTCCTTACCCTTCCAGTAATACGAAGCAGAATGTCCCATTTGGTATTGGCCTGACTTAACAAAGTCAAAAATACCTAACGCAGCTTTGTGCTTGTTTTTAGAATCGATCGTAATAACAAAATTACCATCGGTCATGTTTTTAACATTTTCAGCCATCGTTTTAGCAACATCGCCAAAAATAGGGAAGTTTGTCGGCCAAGTCTCTGCCAAACGCCAGCGAACTTTCTCTTGAGCCATTGCGCCCATTGATGCCGCCGTCGCTGCTAGAGCGATCGACATTACGGTGATA
>JBNKUQ010000112.1:0-9042 GCA_050298695.1 Cellvibrionaceae bacterium | reverse complement strand
CCTAGCTCATTGTGGCTGGGATGGTATTATTAACCGAGTACGATAAATACCCATCCCCCGTTTATGTTACAGAGCCGGATGGTATTATTAACCGAGTACGATAAATACCCATCCCCCGTTTATGTTACAGAGCCCGGAGTTTTTGTCCCGTTTTTGTCCGGTAAGTAGTTGTTAACCCCGCAGGCCGCGTGGTTGGTCGGAGTGGCCGGATTTGAACCGACGACCACCACACCCCCAGTGTGGTGCGCTACCAGGCTGCGCTACACTCCGATTTGGAGGCGCAATGATACCTAAAAGTTGTTTCTTTTCAAGGAATTATTGCAGAAGATTAGTTTAAGTGGCCTTTTTAATCGGCCACTTGAAGTAAAGCCAAGACGTCTTCCAACTCTCTGATCATTTTTTGAATCATCTTTTCAAAATCATTGTCAGCAGCAATTGAACTATCGCTTTCTTCTTCCATTTTTAAACGTGCACCACCAATGGTAAAACCTTGATCATAGAGTAGCGAACGAATTTGACGGATCGTTAGAACATCTTGTCGTTGATAGTAACGACGGTTACCTCGGCGCTTTACAGGCTTTAGCTGAGGAAACTCTTGCTCCCAATATCGCAAGACATGAGGCTTTACCGCACAGAGTTCACTCACTTCGCCTATCGTAAAATAGCGCTTGCCCGGTATGACCGGGAGTTCGTCGTTATTCGTTGGTTCCAGCATATGCCTCTACTCGGGCTTTTAGTTTTTGTCCTGGGCGAAAGGTAACCACTCTACGAGCAGAGATGGGAATTTCTTCACCTGTTTTAGGGTTACGGCCTGGCCGCTGTTTTTTATCGCGCAAGTCAAAATTGCCAAAACCCGACAATTTGACTTGTTCATTTGTCTCTAAGGAGCCACGAATCTCTTCAAAAAATAGTTCTACCAACTCTTTCGCTTCGCGTTTATTTAAACCCAAATCTTCATAGAGCTTTTCCGCTAGATCAGCTTTCGTTAGTGCATCTGACACGACTTCACCCTCTTTTTGTTTTTTTAACGGCCAAAAGTGATGATAGTACTAACAGCGACTAGAACAGCGTTAGTCTACCTGCGTGATCAGAGCCCTATTAATAATCAACTAACAATCAGCGCAATTCAGCATTAAAGCAGTCTTTTAGCGATGCAACGACTTTGTCATAAGTCGCGGTAATTTCGTCATCGGTAA
The DNA here is from genome assembly GCA_050298695.1 of Cellvibrionaceae bacterium. GTDB lineage: Bacteria > Pseudomonadota > Gammaproteobacteria > Pseudomonadales > Cellvibrionaceae > CANLBN01. The sequence goes on along the minus strand of JBNKUQ010000112.1, from coordinate 7,846 downwards.
GAGTGCGGGAAAGATGCTGAAAGGTCAAGCCCAAAGCAACACTTTTTCTATGGGAATCAATACCTTTGCCCACATATACGTCAAACACCTTTAAGTTTATCAATAGCTCTCCCGCTACTTCTTTTACTTTAGCTGTCAGATCGGAAACTGCCAGTTCTTGGTCTACAAGAACCGCTAAATCCCGTCTTACTTCAGGAAATCGCGACAATGGCCTAAATACGGGCAACTTGGCTTCCGCAAGCGCCGACTGCTCTATTTCAAACAAATAAACCGCTTGCGATAAGTCCAGTTTTTGCTGTAGTTGTGGGTGCAATGCTCCTAAATACCCTACAACATTGCCATTGAGTTTTATGTCAGCAGCTTGACCAGGGTGCAATGCCGGATGCTGGCTGGCAATAAATTCAAATTGATCAGCTTTGGCGGTTAGTGCCAATAACGATTCTACATCACCTTTAAGATCATAAAAATCGACCACTTCCGCTTTGCTGCACCAACTTTCACTAAATCGTTGCCCATAAATTAAGCCAGCGATCATCAGCGTCTGCTTGGGTGTTTTTTCCGGGTTCTTCTTCGATTGTGCAGGTAAAAAACGCAAACCTGTTTCGAACAAGCGTACTCTAGGTTGCTGTCGATTGACATTGTGAACTAAGGCATTTAACAAGCCCTGCCACAGCGAACTACGCATAACCGCCATATCATTGCTGATTGGATTCTGTAGTGCAATAGGATGTGTCTCTGGATCGATGAGCTGCTGTATTTTCGGATCAACGAAGCTATAGCAAATAGCCTCTTGATAACCACGGCCTATCAATTGCGACTGTAATGGACGCAAGCCTATTATGGTTTCTTGATGCATTGGCAAGTCCATCGCCATTTCAACACTACTGGATGGTAAGCGGTTATAACCATAGACCCGTGCAATTTCTTCAAGTAAATCAGCCTCTATTGATAAGTCGAAGCGGTAGCTTGGCACTGTGAACAACCAGCTTTCTTCCGTCTCGCTTTCAAGCTCTAATCCCAGACGAGCCAAGATATCCAACACTTCGTCAGTCGCTAACTCAAACCCTAAACCTTTGAGTATTCTATCTCGGCGTAAACTTACTTTACGTTGCTGCGTAATACTATGCTCTACCTCTGCAATGGTTGTAGGGCCAGGTTTGCCCCCTGCTACATCCAAAATAAGGCGAGTAGCACGCTCAATGGCTTTCTCTTGCAACTGATAGTCAACCCCTCGCTCAAAGCGGTGAGAAGAATCCGTATGTAAACCAAAAGCACGCGCCCTACCTGCAATGGCTGTGGGTGTAAAAAAGGCACTTTCAAGGAAGATATCAACGGTTGTCTTGCCTACAGCAGTGTCACTGCCACCCATAACCCCAGCCATGGCTACCGCTTTTTGAGCATCCGCAATCACTGTTACATTTTGTACTAACTCAACTGTCTGACCATTAAGTAAGTTTAGGGGTTCTTGGTCTTTTGCCTGCCGAACAACAATGCCACCCTCCAATTTAGATAGGTCGAAGACATGCATAGGCTGCCCTAGCTCCAATAGAACATAGTTGGTGGTATCGACAGCAATATCTTTTGAGCCAATATCCGCTCGACGGAGGCGTTCTTGCATCCACAAGGGGGTTGGTTTAGATAAATCCACCCCACGAATGATACGACCCACATAACGAGGACAAGCATCGCTGGCATCCAAGCTAATAGAAAGACTATCTTCAATAACAGGACTAACTGGATCAATACTCGGGGCATTAAAAGGCAAACGATTTAGCACACCAACTTCACGCGCCACACCCTGCACAGAAAGACAATCACTGCGGTTGGGAGTTAGATCAATATCGATGCAAGTGTCATTGAGCTGTAAATATTCACGCAAATCTTGTCCTACCGGTGCGCTCGAGGCTAATTCCCACAGACCGCTATCATCACTACCTAGTTGCAGTTCCGTTTGCCCACACAACATACCAAAAGACTCAACGCCACGGAGCTTTGCTTTTTCAATTTTAAAGTCACCTGGTAACACAGCGCCGATTGTCGCAAAGGGGACTTTAATACCTACACGTGCATTAGGTGCGCCACAAACCACTTGCGATATATCACCATTAATGCCCGCAACCTGACAAACGCGAAGCTTATCAGCATCTTGGTGCTGCTCTACAAACAGGATTTCACCTACAATAACGCCACTAAATTCTGCGGCAACGGGTTCAATGGCATCCACTTCTAAACCCGCCATAGTAATTTGCTCGGCCAATTCCGCTGTATTTAATGTAGGGTTAACCCACTCTCTTAACCAGGATTCACTTAATTTCATCTATAGCCTCAAGCTGCTAGCGACAAGCGACAAGCGACAAGTCAAGCACACTTTTATCTTGCGGCTAGAAGCTTGTAGCTTGTAACTTAATTAAAATTGTTCTAAAAATTTCAGATCGTTTTCAAAAAATAGGCGCAAATCATTTACTCCATAGCGCAACATCGCCAAGCGCTCTACTCCCATACCGAAGGCAAAGCCACTATAAGTTTCTGTGTCGACACCACTGACCTCTAATACATTGGGATGAACCATACCGCAACCCATGACCTCTAACCAGCCGGTATTACTGCAAACGCGACAGCCTTCTCCACCACAATTGGTACATTGAATATCAACTTCAGCCGAAGGTTCAGTAAATGGAAAATAGGAGGGACGAAAACGCACAGGAACATCTGCTTCAAAAAAACTTTTTAAAAATTGATCAACCGTTCCTTTTAAGTCAGCGAAACTAATATTGTTATCAATTACCAAGCCTTCTACTTGGTGAAACATAGGCGTGTGTGTCAAATCAGAATCGCAACGATACACACGCCCAGGGCAAATAACTCGAATAGGCGGTTTTTGATTTTCCATCACTCGAACCTGGACAGGAGAAGTATGTGTACGCAGTACATACTCATTACCACCTTGTATGCTATCAACTGTTAGCTGTAAACTCGCTTTATCGATATAGAACGTATCATGCATTGCACGTGCAGGATGATGTGCTGGAATATTTAATGCCTCAAAATTATGGTAATCGTCCTCAACTTCTGGCCCTTGCTCAACACTGTAGCCAACCGCATTAAAAATAGCTTCTATACGTATCAATGTTTGAGTCACAGGATGTAAACCACCTATTTCGGGATTACGACCTGACAAAGTTACATCGATTTTTTCCGAAGACAATTTTTCGTTAATACTCGCTTGTTCAAGTCTATTTTTCTTTTCAGAAATAGCAGCCTGAACCTGCTGTTTAGCATTATTAATTTTTGCACCAGCGGTTGGGCGTTCTTCATTAGAAAGCTTACCCAAGGTTTTCGAGAGTAAAGTGAATTGACCTTTTTTGCCCAGAAAATCAACACGAATTTTTTCAAGCACGGATAACTCGTCTGCTTGCTCGACAAGATTTAACGCTTCATCAGTTAGCGCTTGTAGGTTTTCCATAGTGACACCAGCTTCAAGCCATAAGCTACTAATGACAAGGTTTTTAAGTAAGTAGCTTACAGCAATTATTTTTTAAAATTCAGAAAAAAAGGGAAGGCTGAAAACAGCCCTCCCTTTATAACGCATGCCTAAAATATTTAGGCTTTTTACGCAAGTGCTGCTTTCGCTTTTTCGACAACAGCCGCAAATGCTGCTTTATCGTGTACAGAAAGATCTGCTAATACTCGGCGATCTAAAGCAATATCCGCTTTTTTAAGACCAGCAATTAACTGGCTGTAAGTCATACCCAAAGCACGTGATTGTGCGTTGATACGTGTTATCCATAGCGCACGGAAATTGCGCTTTTTAACACGACGGTCACGATAGGCATATTGACCAGCTTTGATAACTGCCTGTTTAGCAACACGGAAGATACGCGAACGCGCACCGTAGTAACCTTTTGCTGCTTTTAAGATTTTTTTGTGACTTTTGCGCGCCACGACGCCACGTTTTACACGAGCCATTTTACTATCCTCTCAAATTATTTAGTACGTAACTCACTTAGCACGTACTTATTTAGCACGTAACATTGCATCAACTGCTGGCTTGTCAGCCGCAGTAACGAGGCTGGTGCCACGTAATTGACGCTTGCGCTTAGTGGTCATTTTGGTGAGGATGTGGCTCTTGTAAGCGCTTTTACGCTTGTAACCCGCAGCCGTTTTTTTGAAGCGCTTTGCAGCACCACTATGAACTTTAGCTTTTGTTGCCATGATATAAATCACTCCGCATTTAGACACTCTGGTCTGGTTAATAAAATAAAGTAAGCAGGCAGCTAAAAAGCCCGTACAATCAAACGATTACAAGAATGGAATTCAAAATCACGGATAATACTTGCTGGCTAGGAAGCGCTGCGCGCAGAACCGGAGTGTACATTAGTACATGAGGATTCGAGCACAGCGCTGACAACGCCAGCGAGTGTTAGACGTATTTTGAAACCATTCGACTTACTTCTTCTTTTTGGGGGCCAATACCATTATTAGCTGGCGTCCTTCCATTTTTGGAAATTGCTCAACTGTGGCCAACTCAGCAAGGTCGGTTTCGATGCGTTTTAGCATTTCCATACCCAACTCTTGGTGAGCCATCTCCCGACCGCGGTAACGTAACGACACCTTGGCCTTGTCCCCATTTTCGAGGAAACGTGTCAGGTTGCGTAGTTTTACCTGATAGTCTCCCTCTTCCGTCCCTGGTCGAAACTTCATTTCTTTTACTTGTTGCTGCTTTTGCTTTTTCTTGGCGGCAGCCTTGGTCTTTTTAATATCAAACAGATGTTTTCCATAGTCCATTATCTTACAAACAATGGGGGTGGAATCAGGTGCAATCTCAACCAAATCCAAACTGGCTTTTTGCGCTGCTTCAAGCGCTTCGTCTATGCTAACAATCCCAACTTGTTCACCATCTGCACCAATTAAACGTACTTCACTCGCTTCAATTTGGTCATTAATGCGCGCCTTTTTTGCACGACCACCTGCTTTACTATTGATAATATAAGTCTCCAAATAAGACCGGAACGGCCATTCGCCTCACTTACGTGAAACACCAATTGAAGTTACGGACTGCGTCTAGCCCGTAGCAACTAGTAAAAGTAAAACAGCACTAACATTGTTAGTGCTGTTTTATATACTGACACACTATATAGTTTTTCGGGTTATCTAAGCGTAGCATTATTGTGCTGCTTTGTTAGCGATATCATCCGCTAACAACCCACTAAATGCCTCAATTGACATACTGCCTAGATCTTCCCCTTTACGGGTTCTTACTGAAACCAAGCCCGATTCCATTTCTTTATCGCCTGCGACAAGTAGATATGGAATACGCTGTAGCGTGTGCTCGCGAATTTTAAAGCCGATCTTCTCATTTCTCAAGTCCGAAATGACTCTAAAACCATTGTTTTGTAAGGTTTCTTGCACTTTACTGATATATTCGGCCTGATTATCGGTAATATTCAATAGAACAGCCTGCTCAGGTGCCAGCCAAGTAGGAAAAGCTCCTTCGTAGTGCTCAATCAAAATACCAATAAAACGCTCAAATGAACCCAAGATTGCACGATGCAACATCACTGGGACTTGACGAGACCCATCTTCTGCAACGTATTGCGCATCTAAACGGCCAGGCATAGAGAAATCAACCTGTATCGTTCCACATTGCCAAACACGATTTAGACAATCTTTTAATGAAAACTCGATTTTAGGCCCATAGAATGCACCCTCTCCAGGAAGCAACTCCCAAATAAGCCCTTTAGTATCCAGCGCATCCGCCAAAGCCTTTTCTGCTTTATCCCAAGTTGCATCATCTCCCACACGCTGCTCGGGCCGAGTCGACAGACGAATAATGACATCGTTAAATCCAAAGTCAGCATAAACCCGATAAAGCAGATCAGTAAAAGCTGATACCTCTTCCTGGATCATAGCTTCCGTACAGAATATATGCGCATCATCTTGCACAAAGCCTCTAACCCGCATAATTCCCTGTAAAGCACCTGAATCTTCATTGCGGTGACAAGATCCAAACTCAGCGAGACGCAGAGGTAATTCTTTATACGACTTTAAACCTTGGTTGAAGACCTGCACATGACAAGGACAGTTCATGGGCTTAACCGCATAATCACGAGATTCAGACTCAACCGTAAACATGCTTTCTCTAAATTTATCCCAATGCCCCGAACGCTCCCACAAACTTCTATCGACCACTTGTGGGGTTTTGATCTCTTGGTAGCCATTGTCGCGCTGTACTTTGCGCATATATTCTTCAATTGCTGTGTAAATACTCCAGCCTTTGGGGTGCCAAAACACCATACCTGGCGCTTCTTCTTGCATATGAAATAAGTTGTACTTTTTACCTAACTTACGGTGATCACGCTTTACTGCTTCTTCGAGAAAATTTAAATGTGCTTTAAGCTCTTTTTTGGTCGCCCACGCTGTGCCATAAATACGCTGGAGCATTTTATTATCGGAATCTCCACGCCAATAAGCGCCTGAGACACGCATTAATTTAAAGTGCTCACAAAAGCGCATATTTGGCACATGGGGGCCACGGCACATATCAATATATTCTTCATGGTGATACAAAGCGGGCTCTGCGTCTCTTGGAATATCTCTATCGAGGATTTCTAACTTGTATTTTTCACCACGAGCGCTGAAGGTATCGTAAGCTTCTTGCCAACTTACTTTTTTCTTAACTACATCGTATTCCGTTTTTACCAAAGCCTTCATACGCTCTTCGAGTTTAGCAATATCCTCGTCACCCAACTGGTGCTCCATATCGATATCGTAGTAAAAGCCATTTTCAATCGTGGGGCCAATCGCCATTTTGGCATCAGGCCAGAGCTGCTTGAGCGCATGCCCCAAGAGGTGAGCACAAGAGTGACGAATGACCTCTAAGCCATCTTCATCTTTCGCAGTAAAAATTGTTAATTCAGCATCATTCGTGATCAGATCAAAAGCATCCACACGCTGGCCATCAACACGGCCACCCAAAGTCGCTTTGGCAAGACCAGGGCCAATATCTGCGGCAACATCATAAACCGACACAGCTGCGTCAAATGAACGTTGAGAACCATCGGGGAGAGTAATAACAGGCATGTTTTTTCCTTTATTCAGTGGCGGCCCTTACTAGAGGTCGCTTGGGGAAGTTTTGGTGTAGAAATACGTGGACTGTTTCGCTACTTCCTGTAGCTCACCCCGCTGGGGCAGCTAACGCTGACCAAAAATGCTCGACCCACACGGACGTGGGAAATGCAAGTTTTGCAGGAGCTTTAACTTGCCCGACATTTTTGTCGAACCGGTTAGAGAACAAGGCCACTCGGCCAAACCAATATAAAAACCCACTAAAAGCAGTGGGGTTTTATATTGGTACGACCGAGTGGACTCGAACCACCGACCCCCACCATGTCAAGGTGGTGCTCTAACCAACTGAGCTACGGTCGTACATTGGGCGCGCACTATAGCGAGATTTCACTAACTTGGCAATATTCCTTATGCAACAATTATTTACAAAAACTAGGGGTGGTTATTTACAAGAGGTATACCTATAATTCGACCCCGCTGTTTACACGAAAAAAACGATCATTAATGTCAATTAAATACACGTCAACAGGAATTTATTTGTGAGCAACTCAACACAATACCAACAAGCTGAATACAATGACGAAATAGATCTAGTTGAACTGATAGCTAATTTGTGGCGAGAGAAGTGGTGGATTATCGCAAGCACTTGCGCAATCGCAATACTAGGAGGAATTTATGCCTTTACATCCACACCCATTTACAAAGTATCCACTCAACTAAGCCCCCCCTCTCCTGTCGAGCTGAGGTTTATTAACCAAACTGAGTATTTCTCTATCGCCCC
>JBNKUQ010000111.1:0-9311 GCA_050298695.1 Cellvibrionaceae bacterium | reverse complement strand
AATGGGTAAATAAATTTCTTTCGACTTTCCAAGAGCCTCATAACAGCGAGCTTGCCAATATTGCCAACGTTCAGATAATTTTTGTTCATCAGGTAATTTTGCAATCCATTCATCGACTTGTAACCACTGGCTTTCTTTTAATGCCTCCCTGATAATAATTTCTACCACTCTGGTGTGTTGTTCTTGGGTTAGTGATGATAGGTGAGGCTTGATGTTTTCGGGTTCATAATCATAAGCATGGCGTTTAGTTAATGCATAAATAAATGCATTTTTTTGTAAGTCGCTGAATGAATATTCACTCTCATATTTTCCAGAGTGGCCACGCCTTTGCCGAATGCTCTTGAATGAATTTATTCAGCCCGTGAAGCACTATTGTTTTTGTATAGGGGTGGGTATTTTTAAACTCTTTTGTATTTTCTAACATACTTGGGTTTTTCAGCACTTGCTGAAACTTAACAGCCATAGAGCGAGTTTTTTGTGACATTAAGCGTTTTAAATGATGTATTAAACTCGTTTCGCGGTTTAATGACGCTTTCACATAGCGTTCCCAAATTAGATCTTCTGTTAAATAGCCCGCTTGCTGCCATTGAGAGAAAAGGGCATCACAGTCATCAGGTTGAGATTTGCCGACATTCCATAAAGTCTCCACTTCCTCTAAAGCAGTTTTATCGCCAGTTTGATAACGTGACCATAAAAAAAGGCACTGATGTGTGGCCGAGTTTAATTTTTCATCGAAATAGGAACGATATTCATGCCAACGCTTACTGGCTGCTAGTTGGCTCAGCCAGTTTCTGAGCATCAAGTGCCCTAAGTAGGTATTCGTATACTTGTCTAAAAAATTATCAACTTTTTTGTAGGGATAAGTATCTAGTTGTTTATTGAGCTCTTGGTATTCAAGGTAGGGGTATAGAGGGTAGTTGATAAGTTGGTTTTTAAGTTGCTGATAATGCATCGTTTTGTTCTTATCCATTGCGATACGGGCGTCGAGATAAATCTGTCGGAGTTGCTCTGGTGTATTCGAAGCCTCTTCAGAAAAAACGGATACCGAATTAAAAAAAGTTAGTAGAGTACAAAAAGTAAGGGCTTTTCTAAAAATTAGAGTTTTTGTTTGCTGGCTAGGCGTGGGCGCACGGAAAAGCGCAGTGTATGTGGTATACATGAGCATTTGAGTGCGACCACAACGCTGCCAGAAGGCAAAAAGGCAATTTTTAGCGGTGCCCGTAATACAAAAAGAGCGAACGGTATGGATAAGCATGGTAAAGTAAAATCAACTTTGAAATTTGATTCTATAATACTGGCATTTAAATTAAATACTAGTCTGAATTTTTCAAATTTTCATGAATTATTTAATAATTATTTAATGGAAAGTGTATGTCATATTGGGCCATTTTATTTATCATACTGGCAATCGCGATGGCGGTGGGGCCCATTATGTTAATGCAGCCTTCTCGTCGAGATCGACGTATTGCGAGTTATCGACAAAAAGCCGCGACTTTAGGCTTGCAAGTGAGAATGGACAATTATGGAGAGCGGTTAGTTGCTGTTTATAGTTTGCCCGTTAAGCTCCCAAAAAATACATCAGAGTGGCAACTTAGCAAGCTGGCATATGCACATGATATTCATTTTTATGGTCGTTGGCAGTTAAGCTCGAGAGATAAGATCACTAATGCTGAAACGGTTGTTGCTCTAAAATCTTTTATCGACAGTTTACCGGATGATATTGTGGGTTTAGCGGCACATCCTAAATGGGTCAGTCTCGCTTGGTCAGAGCGTTCCGATGATGTTAGTGTTGAGCAAATAAAAGCCTATTTGCAATCGCTATATCAAATAGTGACACAATAATTTAGTGTTGTGCTGCACGGCCACGCTGTTGCATCACCGCTGATGTGATTTCTGCCATCATGGCAGGGTCGGAATCTTCTAGCATTTTTTCAAGTGCTTGTTGTTGTTCTTCTGATAGTACAATATCTTCTGGGTTATATTCGGTTTCAGGCATTAACTCTTCGTCAATTGATTTACGTCGTCCATAAATAAGATCAGTGATTTGTTTAATCATTTCATCTCTACGCTCATCATTTAGCCCCGATTTCATTAACTCATCTTGTGCTTTTTTATAAAAAGCATTTGCCGTCAGTAAATCTTGCTTGCTGTAAGCTTTGTGTCCTTGAACAATGTTGGATATCACATAAATTTGTAAATGCAGCCATTCCAGCTCTTTGGAGAAGCTTTGTAATTCCGTCGTTGAGATTTTGCCTTGCGTGTGCTGAGTTCTGATTATTCGATTTGCTTCATTTATATAGGCTCTCAGACGAGCGATATGAGCGTCACTGTTGCAAATTCTGCTTATTTTTCGTTCACGATTATATTGGCTAAGCTCATCAGAACGTATTTTAGCATTGGCATGTCCTGCTTTTAGGTAACCTGCATTACTGTCAATCTCTATCATTGTTTCATATAGCGCGATGATGTCATCATTGACAAATTTACAAATCATTCGGCTTTCACAAACTTGGTCGAGGGCCAGTACCATATCTTCTAGTTCTTCTGCGCGGTAGCGTAGTTTTTGTAGACGATGGCGGATGCGTTTGGCTTGTTCAACCTTGTAATTGCTATAGGCTACCAATGACATGGCTAAGGCTGCGATGATGATAAGCACTGTAAGGCTGGTAAAAGCGGACATAATTTCGATAAAAATTTACGCAATAAAAAAAGGACGTTCTTTTATAACTATATCGGCATTAAATCCATGAACTTTAGATATTTTTTAATTCAATAAAATCAATAAGTTATGATTGTTTGTTGATGTAACTTATAGAATGCTGGAAAAGGTTTGATCGAGTGTCTAATCGGCTCTTTGTGCCCTGTGCTTCAAGATAAACTACTTGACCCTGAGCTTTTCAGGTCTTATATATGCCACCGCTAAGTCAGGTTACTGGTAAACGCTGTTTGGTTTTTATTCAGCTATAGTTTGCTAAGTGGAAATAAATAAATAGAGAGTCAATATGGCCAAATCACTTGTGATAGTGGAATCACCCGCTAAAGCAAAAACAATTAATAAGTATCTTGGTAATGATTTCATCGTCAAATCCAGTGTCGGGCATATTCGTGACTTACCCACCAGTGGCTCACAGAAAACGGCTGTAGATCCTAAGGAGCGTGCTCGGCAGGCGGCTATTACTCGCAAGCTATCACCAAAAGAAAAAGCGGCCCATAAGGCTAAAAAGTCCCAAGAGCAGCTAGTGAATCGAATGGGGATTGACCCTGAAAACAACTGGAAAGCTCATTACGAAATTTTGCCAGGGAAAGAAAAGGTGGTTGATGAGCTGCAAAAGCTGGCTGAGAAAGCCGATACCATTTATCTGGCAACGGACTTGGATAGAGAAGGAGAAGCCATTGCATGGCATTTGCAAGAAGCGATAGGCGGCGATACTAGCCGCTATCGGCGGGTTGTTTTTAATGAGATCACCAAGTCGGCGATCCAAAAAGCATTTGAAGCGCCAGGTCAGCTTGATCAAAATCGAGTTGATGCTCAACAGGCCCGACGTTTTCTTGACCGTATCGTGGGTTATATGGTGTCCCCCTTGTTATGGGCGAAAGTCGCTCGGGGTTTATCCGCAGGCAGGGTTCAATCTGTAGCCGTTAGATTGATTGTCGAGCGTGAGCGTGAAATACGTGCCTTTGTCCCTGAGGAATACTGGGATATCCATGCATTATTGAACAGCGCAAGCACCCAAGGTTTGCGTTGCGAAGTTAAAAAGTTTAAGGGTGACAACTTTAGACCAAGTAATCGCGATGATGCGATGGCCGCGGTCGCTTTATTGGAAAAAGCGGCTTACCAAGTGGTTAAACGGGATGACAAACCGACGAGTTCTAAACCCAGTGCCCCCTATATCACATCGACGCTCCAACAAGCTGCGAGTACCCGTTTGGGGTTTGGCGTTAAAAAAACTATGATGATGGCTCAGCGTCTCTATGAGGCTGGCTACATTACCTACATGCGTACAGATTCCACGAACCTGAGTGAAGAAGCCGTTAACAATTGTCGCGACTACATCCTCGACCAATTTGGTGAACGCTATATTCCAAAGCAGGCAAATCGATACAGCAGCAAAGAGGGTGCACAAGAGGCTCACGAAGCTATTCGCCCCTCTAGCGTAACGGTATTGCCAACACAACTGTCGGGTATGGAGCGTGATGCTGAGCGCTTATATGCGTTGATTTGGCAACAATTTGTGGCCTGCCAAATGACCCCCGCTGAGTTTACTAGCACCTCCATTGTCATTAACGCCGGCGATTTTGAATTGCGAGCCCGAGGGCGAATTATTCGCTTTGATGGTTTTATGCGAGTTCAACCACCTATAGCCAAAAAAGATGAAGATATCGTGTTGCCTGATGTCAAGGTTGGCGATAACTTGAGCTTGTCTAAGTTAGATCCCAAGCAGCATTTTACTAAGCCTACGGCACGCTACACAGAAGCAAGTTTGGTTAAAGAGCTGGAGAAGCGAGGGATAGGTCGTCCATCCACTTATGCCTCAATTATTTCAACGATTCAAGACCGTGGTTATGTTCGTGTTGATGGACGTCGCTTCTATGCGGAAAAAATGGGCGACATTGTTACGGATCGACTGGTTGAAAATTTTACAGATCTGATGGATTACAGCTTTACAGCCAACATGGAAGAGTCTCTGGATGCTATAGCTGAAAATAATTTGTCATGGTTGGAATTATTAGACCGTTTTTATAGCGATTTCATTAAGAAATTGGAACAAGCCCAAGCCGATGATGGTGGTATGCGTGGTAATTCACCAACAGAAACCGATATCAAATGTACGAGCTGTGGCAGACCCATGCAAATTCGAACGGGTAGTACCGGCGTATTTCTTGGTTGCTCGGGTTACAATTTACCGCCAAAAGAGCGTTGTAAAACGACGATGAATCTAATCTCTGGCGATGAAGTGGTTAGTGCAGATGATGATGAAGAAGCCGAAGTATTGCAGCTACGACAAAAACGCCGCTGTAAATTGTGTAACACAGCGATGGATAGCTATTTATTAGATGAGAACAGAAAATTACATATTTGTGGCAATAACCCCGATTGTTCTGGTTACGAAATCGAAGAGGGGCAATTTAAGATAAAAGGTTATGATGGCCCTGTTATTGAGTGTGATAAATGCGGCCATGATATGCAATTAAAAACAGGACGTTTTGGTAAATATTTTGGGTGTACGAGCGAGAGCTGTAAAAATACTCGTAAGTTGCTGCGTAATGGTGAAGCGGCTCCGCCTAAAATGGACCCTGTGCCCATGCCTGAATTGCAATGCCAGAAAGTCGATGATACTTATATTTTGCGCGATGGAGCTAGCGGCTTATTCTTGGCTGCCAGCCAATTTCCAAAAAATAGGGAAACACGAGCGCCTCTAGTTTCTGAAATACTTCCCCACAAGGATGAAATTGATCCTAAATATGCCTTTTTGTTTGAGGCGCCACTTGAAGATGATAATGGTTTACCAACACTGATTCGCTATAGCCGTAAAACTAAAGAGCAATATGTGCAGACTGAAGTAGATGGCAAGGCTACAGGTTGGAAAGCATTTTATGAAAATGGTAAGTGGGTTGTGTCGGATACACCAAAAGCTAAACCCAAAGCTAAAAAAGCTAAGGCCAAGAAAACGAAAACAAAGGCAAAAAAAACTGTAGCAAAGAAAAAAGCTAAGTAGTCGGCCATAAAAAATACCTAGCGAATTATTAGTGAAAGAATAAATTTTTAATTCAATAAAATTTTCGACAAGAAAATTGATGTCAGGTGATTTTTTGGTCGATGATGTGTGGTAGAAGCTAAATTATCCTGTATGTCATACGAGACTTATACGCAACAAGTAAATTATCGTTTAGCACAAGTTCGCTATCTTTTATCTATATATAACAATATGGATAAGCATGGTTCGCCTATTGAACAGGCAGCTATTATTGATTCGGCTTTATTGCAATTTCATTTTGCCTTTGTTGGGTATCTTAATGAATTGCTTAATTACTATCGACGTCCACCGCTAAATTATTCTGATTTAATAACTGAATGTTTTAATTCTACGGGTGACTTAAAAAAACTCACCGCCTTGAATAACATCCATGAATTTAAAGCAATATTGGATTTGGATAAGAAAAATAGTTTTTTTTTGTCGAAACTTGTTTGTTTTCCTGACGTGTTAACGCGGTTAGAAAGAAAAGTAAATCGAGAAAAAGAATCTGAAAAAAGGGAAGCAAAAAAACACTCAGTTCAGCAAGCAATCACCTTGGTTGAAGTGGCTAGCGATGATAAGTCATCGGTATTGAATGATATTGCATCAATTAAAGATCTAGTGAATGTGTTTCAAAGGCTTGTTCTTTTACAAAGAGAAAATCAAGCGGAATATTAAGTAAAGAAATATTTATTTATCAATTATGACGCGGCTGTACATTGAAAAGGCCTAAAGTGAACGGACTAGAATACCACTACAGTCGCCATTAATTGCGGCATTTTCCAAGTGTGAGATATCTTCCTTGTCTAAACGCGTTACATCGCTAATTACGGTGTGACTATTTCCATTGTTGAGAGCATCCCAAATAATCCAACGATTATCACGGTGTTTATTAATATGGATAATACGTAATGTATCAATGTTGGCACCAAAAAAAGCTAATTGTTGCTGGCTAGGTTTACGATCAGTTATCCATGTTAGCCACCGTTGTTTTGATGAAGACTGCAGTGGAAGCCGTTTTTCTTGTTGACTCATAGAGGCAACGAGAGGAAATATAATGTTCTGGCTACCATTTGCCTGTGGAATGATAACTTCGGTCAATTTACTTAAACCATTTATTGCTTGTTTTTCAGAAGCTGTGTTGTGATTCTGATAGTCGATAGCAGTATTCATAATAGTTTCTAACCTACAAATCGTCTTGGATATTGTCTAATTTTTAGCGGCGTCCTTAATGCTGCCGTAGAACGCCAACACTTAGCCCCTCAATGGCAAATGCCTGTTCTTGCAGGTTTACCTCAATGGGTGCGAAGTCAGGGTTTTCGGCAATTAGGGTGACGATAGGACTGTTTCCTTCTCGCTGGTAGCGTTTAACGGTGACTTCGTCTTCGATTCTTGCCACGACAATTTGTCCATTGCGAACTTGGTCAGTGCGGTGTACGGCTAACAAATCACCATCAAAGATACCGACATCGATCATACTTTCGCCATGAACACGCAAGAAATAATCGGCACTGGGGGAGAAAAAGTTAGGCGTTAAGTTACAGTAATCTTCAATGTGTTCTTCGGCGAGTATGGGATTTCCCGCTGCAACACGGCCGATAATCGGAATGCCAGGTTTTTCTTCTTCAGGTAGGCGTATACCCCGGGAAGCACCGGGAACAATTTCAATGACCCCTTTGCGAGCCAGTGCTCTCAAGTGCTCTTCTGCAGCATTTGCTGATTTAAAGCCCAGTTGTTTTGCGATATCAGCGCGGGTAGGGGGGTATCCGGTCTCTTCAATATGGTCTTTAATTAGCTGTAAGACTTGTTGTTGTCGAGTGGTCAGTTTGATCATGTCGTTCTCTCTTGTTTCTCTCTTGTTTCTCTCATTGCATCGCATCGAGACATCATTGTATCGAGATATTGCACTGAGATATGCCAATAGTCTGTTTTTATATACAGTACCTGCGTATTTATACAGTTGTTTTGTTGGTGATGCAAGCCCCAATATACTTTCTCTTAGTGTTTATCTTGACACTTCCTGCATAGTGCCCGTATGTTTGCCGCGAAATGATGTCGCCGATATCGCAATGAAGGCGATATCGTAATAAAAAGTTAATAAGGTTCGTTTTATGCCACTTGGTCCATTAATGTTGGATTTGGAAGGTTTCTCCTTAACTCAGGAGGAAGTTGATTTATTGAAGCACCCACTAGTAGGAGGCGTGATTTATTTCTCTAGAAATTATCAATCACGAGATCAAATTAATGATTTATCTCGCTCTATAAGGGCTATCAGGCCTGAATTATTGATCTCAGTAGATCAAGAGGGTGGGCGGGTACAGCGTTTTAAAGAGGGATTTACACGCTTGCCCGCGATGCAGCAGTTCCTTGCCTCCTATCAGAAAGATAAAGCAGTAACATTATCCTTAGTGAAAGATAGTGCGTGGCTTATGGCTGTAGAGTTAGCGTCTGTTGGTGTTGATTTTAGTTTTGCGCCCGTCTTGGATTTAGATGATAGTCATTGTCAGGTTATTGCCGATCGTTCATTTTCGCCAGACCCTGATGAAGCAACTGCGTTAGCTGGCGCATGGATTGCGGGAATGAAAGAAGCAGGGATGGCTTCCACAGGAAAACATTTCCCTGGCCATGGCGGGGTTATTGATGACAGCCATTTGGCATTGCCTGTTGACCATAGATCTTTTTCAGAAATTGCTAAAAAAGACCTTCTCCCATTTGTTGCTTTGATGGCGAGGCTTGATGCCATTATGCCAGCACATATTCTTTTTTCAGAAATTGATCCAGAGCATACGGTAGGATTTTCAGCGCATTGGTTGCAAACCATTCTTCGTCGTGATTTAGGCTTTAAAGGCGTTATTTTTAGTGACGATTTAACGATGGAAGGGGCGGCTAGTGCGGGTACATTTACAGATCGTGCCCGTGTTGCGTTAGCGGCAGGTTGTGACATGATTTTAGTATGTAATCATCGTCAAGGTGTTGTAGAAGTTCTCGACAATTTACAATGTTCCTTTAATCCTGAATCAATAGCTAGATTAAATAAAATGCGTCTTAACTCTGAATCATACGTTGTAGATTTTCATGAGGAAAAGCGTTGGCAGTTAACACGAAAATCATTATCGACTTTAGTCTAATAAAAAATGAAATCACTATTTATTTCCGCAAAGGATCAAAACACTATTGGTGCGGCAACTCAGCTTTATAGTGTTGATGAAATTCAAGCCGCACTTGATAATGTTGCACAAAAAATTAATCAACGTTTTTATGGTGAGACGATTACGCTAGTCACTGTTTTGCAGGGAGGAATGGTAACGACAGCTCACCTCTTATTGAAATTAGATTGTCAGCTTGAATTAGATTCACTTTATGTTTCGCGTTATCACAATAAAACAGAGGGTTACTCTCTACAATGGAAGCAGTATCCAAATAGTAATTTATTGGGAAAAATTGTTGTGCTAGTCGATGATATATTCGACGAAGGTATAACGCTGTCAGCCGTTAAGCAGTATTGCCTGGAGCAGGGTGCGCGAGAAGTTGTTATGGTAGTATTGTTAGAAAAACAACATAATAGAAAAAGCACTG
>JBNKUQ010000110.1:0-9392 GCA_050298695.1 Cellvibrionaceae bacterium | reverse complement strand
ATATCCAATTTCGCCATCACTTTTAAACGAGAAACTAAGACGGCAGCGAATTCGGGTTTCGGGGCCAAAACCTCTTTTAATACGCCGTCGATACGAAAACGCACCGCCACACGATCTTCGTAGGGTTCGATATGAATATCCGATACTTTTTCTTTAATCGCTTGCGAAAGAATGGCATTGATTAAGCGAATCACTGGCGCATCATCATCGCCCGCGAGTAAGTCAGATTGCTGCTCGAGATCGTCGGCAATTTTGCCAAGATCTAATTCCGCATCAAGCTGGTCCGCTGCTCGCTGGGCAGCACCATCACCGGTTTGATATTTGGCCGTTAACTGTCGCTTGAAAGTCGCCGAGTCAACGCTGTTAACAACCAGCTCGGCTCCCAAGATACGCTGTAACTCCAACAACACATTGGCGGAGGGGTCACCACTACAAATTAGCTCATCACCTTCGACAAAAACACCATGCTGTTCTGCGAAGCTAAAAGGGATATGAAATTCTTTCGCCTGAGTTGATTCCGTCACGACAACACCTACTGATTGCCACTATCTGTATCAGAGGCTTTATTAATTTTGGGAACGCCAGCATTAGCGGGAGAACTCGAAGGCTGCCCCGTATAATCATCCCATACAGGCAACAAAGGGATAACGTCATCGCGCATTAAGGCAACGCCGTTGTCTCGGCTCTTAAGTTGCTCACTGCGAATATTGTTGTATTTTTCCGCTGTCGCGCCGCGTAGTGTTTCCGCATCACGCACAATTGACGCTTTGAGGAAGATCATTAAATTCTTCTTATCTACACGGGTTTCATCGTTGCGGAACAAACTTCCTAACAAGGGAATGTCGCCCAATAGTGGTACCTTTTGTTGAGTTTGCTGTACTTCGTCTTCCAGCAAACCACCCAGGATAATGACTTCCTGATCCTTAGCGATAACTTGAGTCGAAATTTTGCGCTCGTTGGTAACAATATCAACGGCACCGGCAACCGCCTGACTACTCACACCAGAAACCTCTTGATTAATTTCGAGTACGACCGTATCACCCTCACTAATTTGCGGAGTAACCGATAAATTAATACCGACATCCCTGCGCTCAATGGTTTGGAAAGGATTAGTGGAGTTACCGCTAGAAGAAGTAAATGAACCTGTTACAAAGGGAATGTTGTCACCAATAGAAATCGTCGCTTCATTGTTATCGGTTGTGAGGATACTCGGCGTGGAAAGAATATTGGCTTCCGTATTACTCTGCAACGCGCGAATTAAGCCAGCAAAGCTAGTACCACCATCACTGCCTTCGCGACCAAAACCTAGTAACAAGGCTGGAGCAGATAAGGTGTTAAACGTACCCGCCGCAACATCTGCTACCGCACTCGCTAAACTACCCGAGTTGGTCGACGCACTGACAACGCGATCTTCTTTAAAGGCCGCCCACTCTACGCCCAACTGACGCCCAAGATTACCACTCACCTCAACAATAATGGCTTCCACCAAAACCTGGGCTCGGCGAATATCTAGACGGTCAATAACAGGTAACAGCGTTTCTAAGGTAGCGGCATCGGCAGTAATCAACAATGCATTAGTACTTGGGTCCGCCTCAACAGTAGTCGCTGCTGCACCACCACCTGGGCTTGCACCTTTTTCTGGCTCTAACTTAGAAATACTCGATACAACTTTTTGCAAAACCTCAGCGACTTTTTCTGCGTCTGCATACTCGAGATAAACTACGCGAACATTGCCGGATTGCTGGCGAGGCACATCGAGGCGCTCAATCAACTCTTTGACACTTTTACGGCGAACGTCATCACCCGTTACGAGGATACTGTTACTGCGCGCATCGGCAACCATCACCGCAATTGAATTTTGTGGTGCATCTTTGGCATCGGTCTTTTGCAAGGTCTGCAGCATTTTGACCATGGCCTCAGCTTGTGCATATTTCAACGGCACAATATCGGTATCCGCAACACCAGCTCGGTCGATGCGTCGAATCACATCACGCAAGCGCTCAATGTTAGCAACGGTATCAGAAATAATAATGGCATTACTGGGATCGTAAGCCGCAAGGTGAGCATGCTGAGGTGCAAGAGGCCGCAAGACAGGAAGTACTTTGGCAGCAGATACATTGTAGAGCTGAATAACTTGAGTGATGTATGCGTCGCTGCCTAAGGTGCTGCCAACACTTGTTTTACTGGTAACCGGCACCGCTGAGGTTCGGGCATCTTTGCGCGGTAAAATCCTTACGATATCGCCCACTTCAACTGCTGTAAAACCCTGTATTTCTAGAACCGAAAGAAACAAATCGTAAAGCGCCTGCTCAGATAAAGGCTCTGCTGAAATAACCTTGACTCGCCCCTTAACACGCGGATCAATAACCACTGTTTTACCCGTCACATCGGCCACAAACTTAATGACTTCCTGTATATCCGAATCCTTAAAATTAACCTGCCACTTCTGATCTTTTTCAAATTGCTGGGCAAATGCGCCCGCACTCAGCATCAAAAGTATTACTAACAGTTTCTTCATGTTAACTGACAATCTATTATTCACTTGTTCTATCCATCATTCATCAATAGACCACACACAGTACAAAAGTACTCAGTGCAACCCTTTATTTAGTTAACGTTAATATTGTTTAAATTAACGTCAATGGTTAATTCTTCATCGCCACGCATCACAGTCAAAGATGCCTGCGTCGCATTGCGCTTTTCTTGATATATCTGATTGGCTGCACGCAAATTGTCTAAGGGCTGACCATCAATTGCGGTGACGACATCATTTAATTGTAGACCCGTTTGCTCAAAGGCAGCTCGATTACGCCCTGGCAATACGCGGAAACCAACCATTTGACCATCCTGAGTTTTTCGGGAAAAACGGATAGCGTCACTAATTTTTTCTAAACGCTGAGCCGGGTTCAAATTTGCCAGAGCTGACGAGCCTTCAGCACCAGATGGGGGGGCATCAGAAGAAGGCTCATCCGAAACAGAACCCAGCTCACTGGAAACGACATTCACACCCGAGGAAATAGGCTTACCCTCGGGGTACATATACAAGGCTTCTTGACGACCACGGTTATTGATGATGACCTTGTCCGCCTCAACACGCATTAACTTCACATTACTTAGCCCCGTAATTTCTTGACTGACTTTGTATAATTCCTGCTTGTTGCCATTGGCGATAATGGCATAGGCATTATCTTGATCCTCACTAGCAAACGAACCGACTAATTCCAAATTAAGTTGTGTTGCCTCTAATTTTTTTTCTTCCACAACGGGGGTGGTTTCCGCAACAGGAGCATCAGCTACCTGTTTGCCGAAGAGAGCCAATTCCTTGAGAGTAGTAATATCAACTGGCGGTGCAGTCGTACCCTTTGCAGAACCCAACGCGGCGGTATTAGCCGATATATCCAGGGGTTTTAGCTCTGGTTGGGGCAAGATACGCCAAAACAAACCAGACAAACTCACCGCCATCCAGGCGACCAACAATACAACCACCAAGCCCTTGACTAATAACAAAGGACTGGCGATACCTAGCTGGTAAAAACGATGAGTTACATGTAAATCCAAGATCATTAAAAATGTCCGTTTCATTATATTTCTAGCGTACTTTCTACATAGCCCGGACATACTTTACGAGCTGTTGACGCTGTCTACTTCTATTATTTATCTACTGGCTTTTTATTAACCGTCCACCCAAAGCCACAAAAACCATATAATACATAAACTTATAGCAGCTTCTTGAGAAAGTACCTAAGTAAAAGATAACACAGGCGAGGCCTGAGTGATACAACAAGTAGGCACTATAATTGACACCAGATCAAGAAAATGTGAACCCTGGCGCAAACTCCTATAAAGTCATAAATTGCATAACTAGATATTGTGGTTTACTTCATTTTAAGCCACTATTTGCACCTGAGATTACCGCCCAAAATTTTAAGTCAAAAATACCAAGCACTATGAATTTATCCGATAGCAATAACCCTTCAACAGACGAACCAAACCCAAGCGTGCTCATTTTACAAAATCAAGACGGCTACTTCTTGTCCAAAAGTGGACAATGGCTAGATGGTCGTGAGCCTGCGGCTCTTTATCGTACTGTTCATAGAGATGAGGCCGTCAATCAGCTATTCGAAGCCAATAGCCAAGACTATAACTTACGCATATCCATCCTTAGCTGTGACATCAATAGTAAAAAGCATCCATTAATTCCTGATGATATATTGCCTCCACCACTGGAAAACCCAGAGAGTGAAGTCATCAGCAACGAGATCGATCACACAAGCACTAATAACAATGAGTATAATTCAGAATTCTCATTAACGAGCGGGCAGCACATTTTATAGTGATTCTGCTCTAATATGCTGCAAGACTAAAATATCGCTTAATCGCTTACAGGAAGCGGGACTATGTCATTACTATCAAGCCGTCTATCTGAGCGACTAGACACTATTCGACAAGCCGCAAATATGGCGGGAATCAGCGAGATCACTCGAGGGCTCGAAAAAGAGAGCCTTCGTGTATCGCCAAAAGGCACCCTCTCGTTATCCGAACACCCCAAAGCCTTAGGCTCAGCTCTCACACATCCAAGAATCACGACAGATTACAGTGAAGCCTTACTGGAATTCATTACGCCACCAAGTGGCAATATCGAAGCTCTCATCAACACGCTTGAAGACTTACATTACTTCACCTATCAGCACATTGGTGACGAGTCACTGTGGGTTAATAGCATGCCGTGTTTACTGAGCAGCGGTGCAGATATTCCCATTGCTCGTTATGGCTCATCGAATAGCGCCAAAATGAAAAGCGTATACCGACTAGGTCTAGGGCATCGCTATGGGCGCCCAATGCAGACCATCGCCGGCATTCACTTTAACTTTTCTCTAAGCGATACCTTGTGGCAATTTTTGCGCGAGCAAGATAAAAGTGAGTTATCGCTAACTGACTATAAAACTCAGGGTTACTTTAAACTTATCCGCAACTTTCGCCGCAATTTCTGGCTACTACTTTACTTGTTTGGCGCTGCCCCGGCTGTTTGTCGCAGTTTTGTTAAAGGCAGGGAAAACCAATTAGTTGGTATCGGCAATGATCACAATAGTTTGCACACACCTTACGCCACTTCGTTGCGAATGGGCGACCTTGGCTACCAAAGTTCGGCGCAAGAATCACTCGTCATCACCTATAACTGCTTAGAGAGTTATACAAAAACCCTTTGCAATGCCATTACCCAAACACACCCTCAATACCAAGAAATTGGTATCTTTGATAAAGAGGGACACTACCAGCAATTGAATGACTCACTACTTCAAATAGAAAATGAGTTTTACAGTATCATACGCCCCAAGAGAACCAGTGCTCCTGGGCAAACTGCACTTAACGCCCTTGCCAGTGGCGGAGTGGAATACATTGAAGTACGCTGCCTTGACCTTAACCCCTTTCATCCTGTAGGTATTGATGTCCAACAAATACACTTCCTAGACTGCTTTTTATTATATTGTTTGCTAGAAGAGAGTCCTCTCTCTAGTGCAGAAGAGTCTATCCAAATACAAGAAAACCAGCGCCGTATGGTATACCGAGGACGCGATCCAAAGTTGCAATTGTTTCTCTTTGGTGAGGAGCAGAACGCTCGAGATTGGGGCCAACATATGCTGAACCAAATCGCCGCTATTGCCGATTTGCTGGACACACAAATAGGCAAGCATGATTATAAGACGGCTTTGCTACAGCAAAAAACCAAATTAACTGATGATAATCTAACGCCATCTTCTCGTATTATTCAGACATTACACACAGAAGAAATTAGCTTTTATCATTGGGCGATGCAGCAATCACTTAGTAACCGCGAACACTTTACCAAAGGCACTCTAAGCGCGGAAAAAAATACTGAGTATCAGATCATGGCGAACGAATCACTCAAGCAACAAGCACTGATGGAAGCCAGCGATAAGATGTCTTTTGACGAATATATTGCGAATTACTATGCGCAATATCAATGTTGCAATCCAAAGCCACAGAAACAAGAATGCCTCTAAAAGCTTAAAAGCGGTTCTGCTTACGTATTTGAATTCGCTTTAGGCTCAGCGCTGAACCACAAAGCTGTTAAAGTAGAGCCCGTTGACGCCTTCTTCCCCATTTTCTTCTTTTAACAATTCCTTCACGCCATTTAAAACTTTCTCCCTTATCGCCTCTTTACCTTGAGGCGTATCCACATCTGCATCAGTTAGCCGACTAAACTCTCTGACCATATAATCTCGAATCAAAGGCATATGATGACGGATAGCATTAGATGATAAGGTATCTTTTGCTCGTAGCGAAATATCCAGCTTCAAATATTTTAATCTGCCAGGTCCACCATAATTAACAACAAAAGCGGGCTTAATGGGTATGTAAATAGGCCGCTCTAATACTGCTACCCCGTCTTTGCCCTCTTCATCGGCGGCATACAGCCACTGCGAGCAAGCCAACATCAGTAAACAAAGTACAAGGCGCCAAGATGACATAATTAATATCCGACTCTCTATGATCCAAAGTGAATGAAAAAGGCTATGCAGATTACTTTTTAGCCGACATTTATCTATTAAGTATAGATGTCCTGTCGTAATTGCCAGTCAAATTAAAAATACGGGCGAAAATTTGTGGTTTTTCTGGTATTTTTGCGTTCTACATTACTTTTGAATTACGAAAATAACACTATGCTATCGACAAGAAATTTATTACTCCTCATATGGGTTGGCACCATCGTATTAATCGCTATTGCACTTTATATGCAATATTTTATGGAACTCATCCCCTGCGCACTGTGTATGACACAAAGAGTATTTGTTATTGCTGTAGGAGTCATGGCATTGCTGGGCTGGCTTCACATTACTCTCGGCCAACTTGGTAAAGCAGGCTTAAGAACATATACCCTTTTAGGTATGTCGATGGCAGTCATTGGCGGTGCATTTTCTAGTCGGCATTTATGGCTGCAAAGTCTCCCTGAGGACTTAGCCCCCGCTTGTGGTCCCAGCCTTAGCTACCTACTAGAAACGGTTCCATTTTTCGAAGCCTTAAGCGTATTACTGAAAGGTGATGGCAATTGTGCAGAAGAAGTATGGTCTCTATTTGGGATTACTATACCCGGCTGGACTTTGGTTGCATTTATTGGGTTATTTTTAATCAATGGGCTGATTTTTTATAGAACTATGATTAAACAATCACAATAACTTAGATCATATTCGACTAAAAAAGTGCTAATGCTTGCCAAGAGATATAACATCTCCTATCTTAGGTTTTACTTAAGCGAGCAAGTCTAGCTAAATAGATAACAAAAAATTCAACAACATTTTATTTATTTTTAAGGATTGAGTTATGTTAGAAAATTGTCAATCAGCAAAAGAGCGTTGGGGTGGTGTAAACGATATTATTGATAGTTGGTTACAAGAACGCCAAGAGTTATTGGTTGACTATTGTGCACTATCAGGCATTTCTGAGTTCGATGAACACAACTCGGAACATAGCAATAAAATTCGTCATTTTTGCCAAATTATGATGGATTACGTTTCTGCGGGTCATTTCGAAGTCTACGAACAGCTTATCAAAGAAGGAAAAGACTTTGATGATAAGAATGCCCTAGAAACCGCCAACACACTCTACAAAAAAATTGATGCCACCACAGAACAACTACTCGATTTTAACGACAAGTATCAGGAAACTGACGATCTTTCCAGCTTGGCAGCAGACCTTTCTCGCGTAGGTGAGTTTCTTGAATCTCGTTTCGAAGCTGAAGATCAAATGATCGCTGTGCTCCATGTCTCTCACAAAGAATTAGTTGCCTAAAACAAAAAACTCTGGGGCGCCAATACGCCCTTTTTATTTTCCCTTGCCTTCCGTCTTAAGATAAGCCGCCATTGGTGGTTTTTTCTATTGGATAGTGCCGCATTCACCACTTCAATTTCAATGTAGAGCTAATTAACTTATTTGTCATTGAGTCATGATAAGTAGAGCAACAGATGTGAAGGCCTACTCAATAGAGAAATTCACCCAGAAGATATCACCGACAACCGTTACTATACCCAAGAAGCTTTTGGGCTTGATTTTTAGCCGCTGAAAAAAGCCGTTCGAGATTTAACAAACTGTTGATATAAAACAATAAGATATACATACCTATTTATAAAACCGTTTTACCTATACAAAATAATTAATCCTTGTCTAAACTTAAAAGCAAATGCCCAACAAATAGCAAACCATGTCTCAGACTGACTCAATCACTCGCTTAGCAGTAATTGGCTTAACCATATTTGCCCTTACCGCCTGCTCACAATCTCCCCCCCCTAGCGACCGGCTTGAAGTCGCGGTAAATGGCATACATAGCGGCAAACTGAGCGATAATGGCGAATATGCTGTGATAGGTTCGGTCCATCATGGTGGAAGTCTTTGGCGTTTAAGCGATTCGGAACGTCTCTACAACTGGAATCACCAAGAAAATGAATCCAGCATATTGATCAGCAGCGATATTGAGCCTAGTGCAAATTGGGCCTTAACGGCTGAAGCCTACACCCTAGTGCTTTGGGATATGAAGCTAGGAGCAGCTGCGCGATTTTGGTCTGCCCCGGGTGAAGTGCTCGATATTGATCTAGCCAACGGAGGGCGATATGCACTACTGGGGCAAGCAGACCATTCTGCCGTTATCTTTAACGTTATGCAGGGAGGCATTGTTCGCACCTTTACTCACCAAGGGCGTGTTCGCAGTGTAGATTTAAGTAATGATGGTAGCTTAGCAATTACCGGTTCAGAAGATCAGACTGCCGTAATATGGAGAGTCGATACAGGAGAGAAAATCGTCACCATCCAACACCAAGAAGATGTTCAACAAGTCACGCTAAGCCCTGATGGTCGTTTCGCCTTAACTGCCGCAAAATATGATCGGGCTGAGATTTGGGATATTACCGCGGGCAGTAGCCTAAAAACTATCCCGCTATCAAAAGAAAAAATAAAGCGCGGTTTGCAAATTACCGCCGCTCGCTTTAACAACGATAGCAGCAAACTTTTGCTAGGCTACACCAATCAAATGGTCGAACTGTGGGATGTAGCAACCGTGGAGCGACTTCAATCTTGGCGACTAAGTAAGCGCCACAAATGGAAACCAACCGGTGTTGCAGTGCTTGATCTCGCCTTTACAGCGGATCCCAATAAATATTCAGCCATTGGTTCTAATGGATTTATTTATATACTTGAGAACCAATAGAGCTGAACCTCTATAAAATGGCATAAAGAAAATGAAAATAGTTTCATGACTGATAACGCGTTCATTGCAGTGCGTAGTGGGCCTACGTACAAAAGAGCAACGAAGTCAGGCATTAAAGTAGATCATTTTCTTATGCCATTTTATAGCGATTTATCTCTAACCCATAAAAAAGCCC
>JBNKUQ010000109.1:0-9435 GCA_050298695.1 Cellvibrionaceae bacterium | reverse complement strand
CAACATGGTCTCATGGGGAGTGCCGTTTCGCGAGAGTTTCCGCGAGGTCGGCAAACGTATCTTCCCTTCCAGGGTGGTGGGGATGCTTTCTTCCACCGTTTCTACCGCCGATACGATCGCTACCTTCGGCGTGTTATCGCTCAGTGCAAGAAAGAGGTCGATGGCATTTTGTACGATGTCTTTCTTTTCACTTAATTTGGGGTAGATATTCAGTGCGGCATCCGTAATAAAAAGAGGCTTGTGGTAACTGGGGATATCCACGACCAATACATGGCTCATTCGTCGGCCTGTGCGCAAGCCACCGACTTTGGCGATGATGGGTCCCATAAATTCATCGGTATGAAGTTTGCCTTTCATGAGTGCCATTGCGCGGCCTTCATGGACCAATTGAACCGCCATGTCTGCTGCCGCATGGCTGTGGGCTGTATCAACTAATTCGTAGGGGCTGATATCGATATCTTCTTTGTCTGCCGTCGCACGAATTTTTGCGGCGGGCCCCACTAAAATTGGGATAATCAATTCCGCTTGGGCGGACTCAATTGCACCGAGTAAAGAGTGGCTATCAACGGGGTGAACAACGGCGGTAGGTAGTGGCCCTGTTTTAGCTGCGCGCTCGATTAAGGTCTCATCGTAATTTCTGGCAGTCGCTTGTGCGATTTTATGTGGCAACGTGACGGCCGTCGCTAGCGTAGTTGCCTTGGGTTGTTGAACGGTAAACTGCCCACTGAGCACAGGTTTGCTCTCTGCATCCAGCGATTCGCAATCCAATATCAGCTGATCGTCATGGCTTTGCCGCTTACCTTTAATTCGAGCGGTGATGATGAGTTCATCGCCAGCCTCCAATTCTTCGTAAGATTTATCTGTACTCATAATGTTTACCTTAAGTATGAAAAAACATCATTCAAGATGTAGGGCATAAGTTATTGTTGATGAACATAGGTACCCGGCGCATCGGCCAATGGCGGGTAGGTTTTATTACCTAGTGGGGGAGGGGTGACTTGCTCTTGAGTAGAGTGCTCCGCTAACCACTGGTGCCAAACAGGCCACCAGGAGCCGGGTTGAATATCCGGGTACTGCACTAACCAGTCGTCTGGAGAAATATAAGAGCTATCTTTACTCGTTTTACCTATCCGATAGTGACGGCGAGGATTATCAAGTTGGCTGACAATCCCCGCATTGTGGCCGCCATTGGTCAACACAAAGGTAATCTCGGTATTGGTATACAAATGTAATTTATAGACTGAGCGCCAAGGAGAAAGATGATCTTTTTCTGTGGCAACACAAAAGATTGGTAAATGAAGATTATGCAGAGACACCTCTTTACCGTCGACTTGATAATGCCCTTCAGCCAGTTCATCGTGAAGATACAGTTTTTCCAAATATTCTTTATGCATACGATAGGGCATGCGGGTCGCATCCGCACTCCATGCCATTAACTCAGTCACTTCTGGGCGTTGCCCCATTAAATAATGCGTCACTAAGTAAGACCAAATTAAGTCATTGGAGTGCATAAATTGAAAAATGCCCTTCATTTGAAATTTGCCCAAAAAGCCTTGTTGTTTCATGATGTTATTTAAGAAAGCTAATTGGCTTTCATCCATAAACAGCAATAGTTCACCGGCCTGACTAAAATCTGATTGGGCTGCGAGTAAGGTCACGGTAGCAAGACGTTTGTCTTTAAGACGGCTTAGCCAAGTTGCGGCAATGGTTAATAAAATACCCCCGATGCAATAACCTGCCGCATGAATTTTTTGTTCAGGGATCATCTCGCTAATGACATCAAGGGATTCTAAAATTCCCAGTTTCATATAATCGTTAAAGCCAATATCCGCATCCTCAGCGCTTGGGTTAAGCCAAGAAATTAAAAACACGGTATGGCCTTGCCCTACAAGATATTCCACCAATGATTGATCGGGCGCCAGATCGAGAATGTAGTACTTCATAATCCAAGCAGGCACAATTAAAACCGGTTCAGCATAAACTTTATCGGTCGTCGGGCTATATTGAATCAATTCGATTAAACGATTGCGATAAACCACCTTACCCGGCGTAACTGCCAACTCTTTACCCACGGTAAATGGATGTAAGTGTCTGGGAATTTGGCCGTTAAGCAACTGCCAACTGTCATCTAAAAAATGCCCCCAGCCGGTTGCTAAACATTGTCCAAAGGTTTCTTGTATGCGTAGCTGAACATCGGGATTGGTGACAATAAAATTAGACGGTGAAAGGGCATCGAGAATTTGTCGATTGATAAAGCCAATCACCTCTGCGTGATGTTGGCTTAAACCCTCTACGTTATTGACTGCGTTTTGCCACCAGTCTTGTGCGGACAAAAATAATTGTTGGTAGAGGTTAAAAGGAAAACGATCCCACGCAGGATTTTTAAAGCGCTTATCTTTAAACAATGGGGTAATACACGGTTTGTCGCACCAACCACCAAATTCAAAAGTCGGTGGCTTAAAGTTAGATATTTTGTTGATGGCATCAATCCATAAACCGACTTGTCTACCGGGCGATAAGCCAAGATGTACTAACCAATCGGTATAGGCGAGTGTCAGAGAACCTGGCGACACTCCACTGGTGAATGCACTCACCCACAGTTTAAAGTTGCGATCAAAAGCCGATAGAAAATCTTCCGTTGGTGAAGAATTAGAAGAACACGATAACGCTATGGATGGAACCTTGGTTGATAACGGCGCCAACTTGGTCGTATTAGATGGTGTAGACATAGAATTTATTTTGAGTGAGATGAAAAAGTTCTACTAAATTTGCCCTATGTTAAGAATGCTACTACCTAAACACATATGCAAAATTGATTTAAATCAAAACGATAGGAGCAATGAATTGCAATACTAAAGTTGGACAGGCTGAAAAATAATTGCATCTTAGATCTGTTGATAGCATATATCTTTTGCAGCTTTTCTGCATTAATGATTTGAAAATTTTATATGATTTTGTTTGATAAAGAGAGATATTGTGATTGTTAATGTTTTTAATCTATTAATAGGAGGCAACAATGAGTCTAATACCTTACAACACTATTTTCGATAATGAGTTTATGGATCGTTTTTTATCAGGTAGTCGTGGAACAAGCCATGGTTTTTTCTCACCTAAAATTGATATTTCTGAGGCGGATAATCAGTTTGTTATTACTGCCGAAATTCCCGGCGTTAAGAAAGAAGATATCCATGTTCATTTAGAGCGTGGTACCCTTACTATCGAAGCAGAGACAAAGAACGAGAAAAAGGAAGAGAAAGACGGGAAAATCATCAGACAAGAACGTAGCTATGGAAAGTACTCCCGTAATTTCGCGGTTGGAGAAAATATACAAGAAAGTGATATTAACGCCAGTTATGAGAATGGTGTACTTACATTGACCGTTCCAAAGATTGAACCTGCCAGCCCCAACCGAAGAAAAATTGACATTACTTGATTCGCAACTAAAACGATTCCGCAATCCAGAAGTCTCTCCGCTCTAGGCAGAGAGACTTGTGCAAATGTGTCATATGCTGCGATGACATGTACAGAGGATAAATACTTTGGAATTTAAAGATTATTACCACATTCTTGGTGTCGATGATCAGGCCTCCGACAAAGAGATAAAATACGCATATCGTAAGCTTGCCCGTAAATATCACCCTGATGTCAGTGAAGAAATCGATGCTGATGAACGCTTCAAAGAAATTGGGGAAGCTTACGAGGTATTAAAAGATAAAAATAAACGCGCAGAATACGATCAAATCAGACAATATGGGCATGGTAAGCACTTTGAGCCACCTCCAGATTGGCAGTCGGCTACACACTTTTATGATGGTGGCGCTTACGACCATGAGGATGGCCGTCACTTCAGTGACTTTTTTGAAGCCATTTTTGGTCGTCAAGGCACCGCTCATAGACAATATCGCTCCGGGCACCAGCAAAGCTTTCAAATGCGCGGGCAAGATATTCATATCAGTCTACCTTTATTACTTGAAGACATGGTTAAAGGCGGCGAGCATCAGATTGAATACACCTTGCCAGTTATCGATGGGCAGGGCATGATCAGCCATAAGCACAAAAAATTAAATGTAAAACTACCTGAAGCCTTAGACCCAAGAAAACCCCTGCGCTTAAAGGGGCAGGGAGCGCCAGGAATCGGTGGTGGGCTACCAGGAGATTTACTGATTGAAATTAAACAAGTCCCTCATCCTGATTATCAACTAATAGATAACAACCTTTACCGCCGTTTGACGATAATGCCTTGGGAGGCAGTACTCGGTAGTCAAGTTCCCGTAACTTTGCTGGATGGTCGACAAGTCCGAGTTACCATCCCTGCCAATAGCCAAGCTGGTAACCGCCTAAAGCTAAAAAATAAAGGCTTGGCTGGTGGAGCCCTTTATTTGGAATTGGCTATCGGTCTACCCGAAATTCATAGTGAAGCCGCCAAATCTTACTATCGGCAATTGGCCAAGGCTTATCAAACCCGCTCCAGCGATGAGGAGGTCAGCCGATGACAACGTTTATTCTTGAGCAAACGGTTGCTAACTACAGCAGAGAGGATCTATGTGAACGATGTGGTATCACCGAGGCGCTTATTGAAGAATTTATCGAGCTGGGGATTATTATCCCCCTTAGTCGTACGGCTAATGAGGAGCAACAATTTTCTGCGGAAAGCTACCTACGCTTACATAAAGCCGTGCGGATTCAACGTGATCTTGCGGTTAACCCTCCCGGTGTGGCATTAGCAATGGATTTACTGGATAAGATCGATAATTTACATAAACAATTGCACGCGTTAACTGATATTACTTTGGAGAAATAATTTGCCCGGCATTACTCCACTACCTCATAACGATGTACCCAAGTCGTCAGCCGCAAAAGATATATGGTTTCATCAATTTACCTGGGTATTTTTAACGGCATTATTGATTTATTTTTGGATCGACATTCACAATGAGCCTAAAATAAAACTGGCTTATTCTGATTTTAAAACGGAGTTAGTTAAAGATAACATCGCTCAACTTAATATGAGAGGTGAAAGGCTTACAGGCACTCTGCGCATAGCAAAAACAAATAATGATAGTGGTAAGGCATACCAACACTTTTATACGATTCTTCCTCATATTGAGGATAAACAGTTGATGCCACTGATTGAGAAAAATAAATTAGAATTTGAGGCGCAATCCAGTCAACCTTCTTTTTGGTCGAACTTACTAATGGCAATATTGCCATGGGTACTTCTTATTGGCTTTTTTGCTTACACAACACGGGTGTTTCATCGTTCTATTAGTCATGGTGGCGCAGGAGGTTTGTTTAACTTCCCCAGATCAAAAGCCCGACATTTTAATGCCAATACAATGAAGAAGCGCTTTAGCGATGTGGCAGGCATGGAAAATGAAAAAAAAGGATTGCAAGAAATTATCGACTTTTTGCAAAATCCAGAAAAATACCGCAAGTTAGGGGCAAAAATTCCTAAAGGAATTTTAATGATGGGGCCACCGGGCTGCGGTAAAACCTTACTAGCCAAAGCCATTGCCGGTGAAGCTGGGGTTCCCTTTTTTAGTGTGACCGGATCCGAGTTTATTGAAATGTATGTTGGCGTTGGTGCTTCGCGAGTACGTGATATGTTTCAAACTGCACGTCAGGAAGCGCCTTCATTAATCTTTATCGACGAGATCGATTCTATTGGTCGGATTCGCGGTACCGGTTTAGGTGGTGGTCACGATGAACGAGAACAAACTCTCAACCAAATCTTGGCAGAAATGGATGGCTTTAGTACAGAAGAAGCAGTGGTTGTTATCGCAGCAACCAACCGACCTGATGTTCTTGACCCTGCCTTATTGCGCCCTGGTCGTTTTGATCGAAAATTGGTACTGGAGTTACCTCAACGGCAGGCACGATGTGATATTTTAAAAGTTCACGTTCTAAATAAACCTCTAGACCATGATGTCAACCTGGAGCAGGTTGCTGCCAGTACCGTAGGTTTTTCAGGGGCAGACTTAGCTAATTTAGTTAACGAAGCCGCCTTACATGCCGCAGGCTTAGAGCAGGAAAAAATTACCCAAACTGATTTTAATTACGCTCGTGATAAAGTGGCTTTTGGCGATGAGTCGGGTGAATTATTGGTGGGTGATGAAAAACAACGGGTTGCTTATCATGAATCAGGTCACGCGATACTAGCACTATTATTACCCTTTGTTGATCCCCTCAGTAAAATCTCTATTATTCCTCGGGGTAGAGCGTTAGGAATTACCGAACAAACACCAGAACAGGATCGTCATAACTTTACACGCAGCTACTTGGAAAGTCGACTTTGTATTTTAATGGGAGGGCGAGCTGCAGAACAATTAATCTTTAACGAAGTTAGTTCGGGTGCCAGTGATGATCTTAAACATGCTACTGACCTGGCCCGACGTATGGTGGCTGAGATGGGAATGAGTGAGACTTTGGGAGGAATGAATTTGCAACAAGAAGAAACCCATCCTTTTCTCGGTCGCGAAATGGCAACTGCTCGTAAATTTAGCGAATACTATATGAAAAAGGTGGACAATGAGGTTGCACAATTGCTTAAAAAGTGCGAACAACATGCAGAGCAATTGTTAACAGAGCATCGAAAATCATTGGATATTTTAGCTATTGAGTTACAAGAAAAAGAAACACTTAATCGTGAGCAAATTGATAGTCTTTTACCTGAGTTATAACATGGTATCAATGAGCGCTTTTATAAGCGATTCTAGCTGCAAAAAATATGGACGAAAAAAGGCTTATTATATTAATGACCGAACACATCAAGGAAAAATGTGTTGTGCTAGCGCGTCAATGGAAGCGCTAGCGGATAGAAAAACTATTTGAACCCCAAAAATTAGCCCAAATCTAAACTGACTGAAACCTTATGAGAAATGGGTAACTGTCAGCTCAGGTCTGAGCTGGTACATATAAATAAAATCATAGTCAAATCTTATTTAGTTTTCTCTTGTCGTAGCGAAGATTGTTTTCATTTTTTATTTTGTCATTCATAACATGGTCCTCTTTTTGGGTTGGGTTAATATTAAATGGATGGGTGTTGATGTGCTGAGTTTAATAAAAATAACTTTCCCCGGTTTTTTTGCCATCGACATAAATATCAATATAACGTAAGTTAACACAGTGTGGTTGGTCTTCATCGCAGGAGTCATTTTTTATAATATGTGTAGGAATAAGTTCCCATGCCTCACAACGATTTTCATTGTCCCACTCTGTACACTTTCTATGTTCCAGAATTTTTGCTGCTTTCTGTCTTTTGTAGCTAATATTTTCTGTGCTTCCAGGTACTGCGCAGTGGTTAAAGTTAGGGAGCGGGCTTTTGCCTTTCTTAATGCGCTTTTTGAAGGCAGACTTTGCGGCAGAGCATCCTGTTGTAAAGCCCGATGGTAGACACAGCCAGATAGCACACTCCGCTTGACTTGTTGAGTGTGCTGGCGATACTGCAAGCAATAAATTTAGGGTTAATGATAGTGTAATAAAAACCTTTATACCTTGCATGAGATTCTCCTATTTTTAAGCATCATGGTTTGAATTGATTGATAGGGTAGGTATATCTTTAGTTTCCAAATATTTTCTTATAATTTTTTCTTTGTAGGAATTTTCACTAATAGGGCATTCATGGTTGATGATTGCCTCTGTTTTATCAAGCGCGATTAGTAGTTCTTTTATATATTTTTTGCTGATGGCTTGTGAATGTTTTGTATAGATATTTTTCATGATTTTTTCGTCGGTTTTCTGTTGTTATAAGAAAGTAGGTCGGTCCCTGTTTTTCTATAAAACACCTTGTATATTTTTCTAATATATTCGCGAGTTTCGTCATAAGGTGGTACTTTTCTGTATTTAATTAGTGCTGCTCTGCCTGCATTATATTCTGTCAGTGCAAATTGAATGATATCGTTTTTATTGAGTAAATCTTTGATAAGAAGCGTTGCGGCAGCTATGTTTTTGTCTGGATCTAAGGGGTCTGTCACTCCATAAGCCTTTGCGGTGGCAGGCATAAGCTGCATGATACCCATCGCACCAGCGGAAGAAATAGCGCAAGGATTTAGGTTGGATTCAACTTTTGCAATGGACCATACAAGGTTTTGATCAAGTCCATGGTTTTTGGCGTGCTGAATTATCATATTCTCAATAGCTATTGGTGTTGTGTCTTTGTATTTGCAGGCATAAGCTGATGGGGAGAGGGCGGTGATGATAAGTATTGCCAATAGTGTTGCAACTGCATAATTAACCAGGTTCTTTGTAGGTGTCATTGCATTCTTATCTTAATAATGAGTGTTATCGTTTCGCAACATTGCTCTATTGCTTTCATTGCATTGATTCAAAATATTAACGAATTCATCTTTTACCGACTCAATTTCTTCTTTTGTCGCTGTTTCACCGAGCCCTAATTTTTGGCTAACTTCTTCTAAAGAGGGGATAGTGGTACCACGAACAGAATATTTTTTAGGTTTTATAGCCTCTATTTTTACTTTTGGTAATATTCGTTCTTTAAAGTTTTTATCTTTATAATAAGCAACTTTTTTTGATTTTATTGGATAAGCAGACGATCGGGCTAAAATGATTTTTTCATCATCTTTTAGTTGCATAATTTCTTCTGGCAGTAATAGTGCACGTTTAGTTTCGGAAATGCTTAGACTATCTGTTGATGTGAAATTTTTCTGCTTGTTACGCGTTTTTTGAATAGCTGTTGTAGACCCTAATTCATTTGAAAGTTCTTGTGCCTGTTTCATTTGATTAGGTCTAAAAAATATTCTAACGGAGTGGTTTTCCATTATATTTGCTGCCGCATGTTCTCCATACACATCAATAAGCTGTGCGTGAGACTGAAAAATAGGCATTAATCGCAAATTATAACCGGCAATAAATGAAACGCCTTTGACAAAGCTTTCCATTTTTCCAAGAGAGCAAAACTCATCGAGTAAGAGAAGACATTGGTAGCGAATATCAGGGTTCCCCGTTAGTAATTTGCCGTTTTTTGCATAACGGGGAACAATGTCATCAGTTTGTGTGTTAACCGTTATTAATTGTTGTACAAAGAGATTAAAGATTGTAGAAAAGGTACTTAGGTCGTCCTGTGACAGCCCGAGGTAAATGGTCATTCGCTTTTTTCTTAGGTCACGAAGATCAAAGTCGTTTTCACTGGTTGCAGCATCAATTAAAGGATTTGACCATGGGTTGAGAGCCCCCAGTAATGTTGTTCTGATTCCTCCCGCCGTCTTGTCTGGAGTTTGCACAAAACCGGAAAGGCCGCGTATACACTCTGGGTCTAAATCATCCCCTCTGTGTTTTATAATATCGGCAAAATATTCTTGTGTAGGACGTTCAGTTTTAAGCTGCCTAAGAGCTTCTCCCAAGGTGCTAGGTAAGCCATTGGTATCTAAGACTAAAAGAATTAGCGCTTTTAAAAGTTCGCGTGCTTCTGATGTCCAC